>NZ_JBPXMD010000032.1:0-86778 GCF_051918855.1 Streptosporangium sp. H16 | reverse complement strand
CAGGCCAAGAAGGACGCCCTGGAGAAGGTCGGCGTCCGCGTCGGCAGGACCCCGAGCGAGACCGCCCGCCTGATGCGGTCGGCGCTGGCCGCGCTGGGCACGCCGCCCGTGCCGGCGGTGCCGCCCGTGCCTCCCGGGCCGCCCGTGAAGGTCTCCCTGGGAGCGGGGGAGGCGCCGTGAAGTTCGACGTCAACCTCTCCATCCTCTTCACCGAGCTGCCGCTGCTGGAGCGCCCCGCCGCGGCGGCCAAGGCGGGCTTCGACGCGGTCGAGCTCTGGTGGCCCTTCGCCGTCCCCTGCCCGGCCGACCGCGAGATCGACGCCCTGCGGCGGGCGATCGAGGAGGCCGGGGTGCGCCTGGTCGGCCTCAACTTCGACGCCGGGGACATGGCGGCGGGGGAGCGGGGCCTGCTGTCGCGGCCCGACGGCTCGGCCAGGTTCCAGGCCAACGTCGAGGTCGCGGCGGGCCTGGCCGGAGCGCTCGGCTGCCGGGTGCTCAACGCCCTCTACGGCAACAGCGTGGCGGGGCTGACCCCGCAGGCCCAGCGCGAGCTGGCGCTGTCCAACCTGTCCCTGGCGGCGAGGGCGGCGGCCGGGGTCGGCGCCACGGTCGTGGTCGAGGCGCTCAACTCCTACGAGAGCCCCGACTACCCGATCACCTCCTCGGCCACGGCCTTCGAGGTGATCGACCAGGTGGACGCGGGCAACGTGGCCTTCCTCGCCGACCTCTACCACCTGCACCGGATGGGCGAGGACGTGCTCACCCTCATCGACACGAGCGTCCACCGGTTCGGCCACGTCCAGATCGCCGACGCCCCCGGCCGGGGGCAGCCGGGCTCCGGCGCCATGCCGTACGACCAGATCCTCGAGCGCCTGGAGACCTCGGGATACCGGGGCCACATCGGGCTCGAGTACCGCCCCACCGGCCCCAGCGCCGAGAGCTTCGGCTGGAGGGACGCTTGACCCCCCGCACGGGCCGCACCACCGGATCGCGCGCGGTGACCGGCCGCGCCCCCTACCCCGGGCCGAGGCCCAGGGTCTCCACCTTGGAGGTATTCGATGAACGCTGAGCGAGGGAGGAACGGTGAGCCGCTCATGAACATCGGATTCATCGGCCTGGGGATCATGGGCAGTCCGATGGCGGCGAACCTGGTCAGGGCCGGGCACACCGTCGTCGGCTACGACATGAGCGCCGAGCGGATGGACGCCCTCGCCGTGGCCGGCGGCAAGTCCGCGGGCAGCGTGGCGGAGGCCGTCGCGCAGGCGGAGGTCGTGATCACCATGCTGCCCGACTCGCCCCAGGTGGAGGAGGTGACCTTCGGCGACGACGGGCTGCTCCAGCAGGGCAGGCAGGGTCTGATCCACATCGACATGAGCACCGTGCGGCCCGAGACCTCCCGCAGGGTCGCGCAGGCCGCGGCCGTCAAGGGCATCAGGGCACTGGACGCCCCGGTGAGCGGCGGTGAGCGCGGCGCGGTCGACGGCACCCTCTCGATCATGGTCGGCGGCGCCGCCGCCGACTTCGCGGCCGTACGCCCGCTCCTGGCGGTCGTCGGCACGACGATCGTGCACGTGGGTCCCGCCGGGGCGGGGCAGACCGTGAAGGCCGCCAACCAGCTCGTCGTCGGGGGCATCTACGGCCTGGTCGCCGAGGCGATCATGCTGCTCGAAGCCTCGGGGGTCGACCCCGCGGGCGGGCTCGACGTCCTGGCCGGCGGGCTGGCGGGCTCCCGCATCCTCGACCTCAAACGGCACTCCATGATCAGGCGCGAGTTCGCGCCGGGGTTCCGGATCGACCTGCACCACAAGGACATGGGCATCGCCATCGCCGCGGCGCGGGAGGCGGGCGTCTCGCTCCCGCTCACCGGGCTGGTCGCCCAGCTCGTCGCCGCGGCCCGTGCCCAGGGGCACGGCTCCCTCGACCACTCCGCCCTGCTCAAGGTGATCGAAAGGATCAACCAGTGAAGCGGATCCCCTGCATGGAGGCCGTGGTGGCCGTCCTGGAGTCCGAAGGCGTCGACACCGTCTTCGGCATCCCGGGCGCGGCGATCCTCCCACTCTACGCGGCGCTCCAGCACAGCGACATACGCAACGTCACCGTCCGCCACGAGGAGGGCGGCACGCACGCCGCCGACGGCTGGGCCCGGGTCACCGGCAACGTCGGCGTCTGCATCGGCACCTCGGGCCCGGCCGGCACCAACATGATCACCGGCCTCTACACCGCCCTCGCCGACTCCATCCCCATGATCTGCATCACCGGGCAGGCGGCGCGCGACAAGCTCCACCAGGAGGCGTTCCAGGCGGTCGACATCGTGGAGATCGCCAAGCCCGTCACCAAGTGGGCGGTCCAGCTGAAGGAGCCGGCCCAGGCCCCGTGGGTGTTCAGGGAGGCCTTCAGGATCGCCAGGTCCGGGCGGCCGGGCCCCGTCCTGATCGACCTGCCGATCGATGTGCAGCGCGGCACCTGCCTGTACGACGCGGAGATCGACATCCCGCTCCCCATCGATGTCCCGCAGCCCACGGCCCCGGCGGTCCGGGCGGCGATCGACATGCTCATGGGCGCCCGGCGGCCCCTCATCCTGGCCGGCGGCGGGGTGGTCATCGCCGACGCCGCCGCCGAGCTGCGCGCGCTCGCCGAGCACCTGCAGGTTCCCGTCCAGGTGACGCTGATGGGCAAGGGGGCCTTCCCCGAGGACCACCCCCTGTTCGCCGGCATGGCGGGCATCCAGACCCAGACGCGCTGGGGCAACGCGGCGCTGCTGGAGAGCGACCTGGTGCTGGCGGTGGGCGCCAGGTTCGGCGACCGGCACACCGGCGACCTCGACACCTACCGCCGGGGGCGCACGTTCATCCACGTCGACATCGAGCCCACCCAGATCGGCAAGGTCTTCGAGCCCGACCTGGGCGTGGTCGGCCACGCCCGGCCCACACTGGCGGCCCTGGCGAAGGAGGCGCGCGGCCGTACCGAGGCCCGCCGTCCCGGACGGTGGCCCGCGCGGGTCACCGAGCTGCGCAGCACGCTGCTGCGGCGCGACGACTTCGACGACGTGCCGATCAAGCCGCCGAGGGTCTTCCGGGAGCTGAACGACTTCTACGGGCCCGACACGACGTTCGTCACCGCGATCGGCCTCTACCAGATCTGGTCGGGACAGTTCCAGAAGACCTACCTCCCGCGCCGATACCTCGTCTGCGGGCAGGCCGGGCCGCTGGGCTGGGAGGTGCCCGCCGCGATGGGCGTCAAGTGCGCCTACCCGGAGCGGCAGGTGGTGGCCGTGGCGGGCGACTACTCCTTCCAATTCCTGATGGAGGAGATCGCGGTCGCCGCCCAGTACCGCATCCCGTTCGTCATCGTGATGATCAACAACGAGTATCTCGGGCTGATCCGCCAGGCCGAGATCCCCTACGACATGAACTACGCCGTCGACCTCCACTACGGCGAGGGCGGTGTCGACCACGTGAAGCTCATGGAGGCGTTCGGCTGCCCGGCCCGGCGCGTCGAGCTGCCTGGCGAGATCGGAGACGCGCTGGCCTGGGCGAGCGCGGAGTCGGACCGCCTGCAGCTCCCGGTGCTGGTCGAGGTCATGGTCGAGAGAGAGGCCAACGCGGCCATGGGCCCCGCACTCGACGCGATCAAGGAGTTCGAGCCGCTGCCCGAGCAGGAGCTCGCCCTGGCCATCGACTGGTCCGACTGAATCGACCGGTCCAACCGAGGAGACCACCCATGTCACTCATGCTCAAGCCGGGGTCGGCCTGGTCCGACGCCTACGACCGGTGCGTGGCGGCGGCGCCCCAGGCCTTCCACGACGACCGGGTGCTCAACCACTGGGGCGGCTTCTGGCAGCGCGACGGCCGCCCGGAGCCGGCCGCCTCACCGGTGGACGGCACCGCCATCGCCGGGCCGCCCCGCCTCGACAGGGCCACCGCCCTGCGCGCGGTACGGGCCGGTCTCGACGAGCACCGCCTCTGGCGCCACGTGCCGCTCGCCGAGCGCAAGGCCCGCGTCACGGCGGCGCTGGAGGCGATGACCGCCCACCGCGACCTGCTGACCCTGCTGCTGGTCTGGGAGATCGGCAAGCCGTGGAAGCTCGCCGCGGCCGATGTCGACCGGTGCATCGAGGGGGTGCACTGGTACGTCGGCGAGATCGACCGGATGGTCGCCGGCCGCGTCCCCCTGGCCGGCCCGGTCAGCAACATCGCCAGCTGGAACTACCCGATGAGCGTGCTGATGCACGCCATGCTCGTGCAGGCCCTCGCGGGCAACGCGGTCATCGCCAAGGCGCCCACCGACGGCGGGCTCGCCTGCCTCACCCTCGCGACCGCGCTCGCCGCCCAGGAGGGGCTGCCGTTCACCCTCGTCAGCGGGGGAGGCGCCGAGCTCTCCCCGGCGCTGGTGCGCGACAAGGAGCTGGGCTGCGTCTCCTTCGTCGGCGGGCGCGACGCGGGCGGGCAGGTGGCCACCTCGCTCGCCGACCTCGGCCACCGGCACGTCCTGGAGCAGGAGGGGCTCAACTGCTGGGGGGTGTGGGAGTACGGCAACTGGGAGCTGCTGACCGGGCAGATCCGCAAGAGCTTCGACTACGCCAAGCAGCGCTGCACGGCCTACCCGCGCTTCGTGGTGCAGCGTTCGCTGTTCCACGACTTCCTGGCCGCCTACCTGCCGGCGGTCCGGTCGGTGCGCTTCGGCCACCCGCTGGCCGTGCGGGGGCCCGACGACCCGCCGCCCGACCTCGACTTCGGCCCGCTGATCACCAACGCCAAGGTCAAGGAGCTCGCCGACCAGGTGGACGAGGCGGTGGCCAAGGGCGGGGTCCCCCTGTACCGGGGCTCCCTCGACGACGGGCTGTTCCTGCCCGGCCAGGACACCTCGGGCTACCTGGCGCCCGTCGCCATCCTCGGCCCGCCGCGCTCGTCCCCGCTCTTCCACGCCGAGCCCTTCGGGCCGGTCGACACCGTCGTGCTGGTCGACACCGAGGCCGAGTTGCTGGCCGCGATGAACGCCAGCAACGGCGCGCTGGTCGCCACGGTCTCCTGCGACGACGAGGAGACCGTCAGGCGGCTGGCCCCGGAGGTGCGGGCGTTCAAGGTGGGGATCAACGCGCCCCGCTCGCGCGGCGACCGGGAGGAGCTGTTCGGCGGGCTCGGCGCCTCCTGGCGGGGCGCCTTCGTTGGTGGCGAGCTGCTCGTCCGGGCCGTCACCCAGGGGCCGGAGACCGAGCGCCTGCCGGGCAACTTCCCCGGCTACACCCTCCTGCCCGCGTCCCGCTGAAGGGCGGGGGAGCCGAGGTGGTGTCGGAAAGCGCCGGAGAAAGCCGGGGGAGCCGAGGTGGTGTCAGAAGGCGCCGGAGAAAGCCAGGGAGCCGAGGGAGGTGTCAGAAGGCGCCGAAACGGTCGGCGGCGAGCAGGATCAGGAAGGTGAGCAGCGCGACGCGCAGGAGACGCCCCCCGTTTCCCAGGGACGGCCACGACATGTAGGCGAGCCAGCCGACGAACCCGATCACCGGAAGCACGGCGACGCCGCCCCAGAAGGACGGCACCGCGAATCCGGCCAGCAGGAGGACCACCAGCGCCACCGGGGCGATCCACCGGGGGAGCTGGAACAGGAAGACGAGCGGGGCCGCGCTGCGCAGCTCGACCTTCCGCCGCAGCCCGGTCGCCCCCGGCGTGAAGAACTGCTCGCCCGGGGGCAGCGGGCGCTTGCCCTGCCTGGGACGGGGCTGTGCCAGCGGGTGTGCGGGGCGTTCCTGACGCTTGTCGGCCACGGGTCGAGCCTAACGCCACCGCGCCCGCCGCGACATGCCCGGAGCCGGGGACCATCCGCCGCCCGCCGCCCCGCCCGTTCCCGGGAACGGGCGGGGCGGCGCGGCAGCGCCAAGCCCCTGAGGACACGGCCCCTGAGGACACGGCCCCTGAGGACACGGCCCCTGAGGACACGGCCCCTGAGGACACGGTCTCTCAGGGCACGGCGCGGCGGGGACCGGGAGCGGGCTCTGTCATGCTGGGCGGATGCTTGCTCTCATCCGCTACTCGGTGCCGCCGGGCCAGACCGAGGAGTTCATGCTCCGGGCTCATGAGATCGTCGACACCCTGGCCGGACAGCCGGGCTACGTGCGCGGCCGGGTGTCGAGGTCGGTGGACGAGCCGGAGCTGTGGGCGCTGGTCAGCGAGTGGGAGGGCGCGGGGTTCTACCGCAGGGCACTGGGCGCGGCGCGGATGGCGATGTATCCGCTGATGACCCTCATGATCAACGAACCGAGCGCGTTCGAGGACGTCGAGCGCCCCTGACGTCCCGCCCGTCGTCCCGCCGTCATCCCCTGGGAAGCTTTGCCCGGACGAGGCGGGCGGCATGGTTTATCCGCACGTCCCGGGGGTTCGTCTCCCCTAAGCTGGGAGCTCAATCAATTCCTCGCCGACCTCCAGCCGGATGGAGATTCTCCCTTATGGCACGCCGTACGGACATCATGGACACCATCGTCAGCCTCGCCAAGCGGCGCGGTCTTGTGTATCCCTCCAGCGAGATCTACGGCGGCCTGCGCGCGTCGTGGGACTACGGTCCACTGGGCGTGGAGCTCAAGAACAACGTGAAGCGGCAGTGGTGGAAGACCGTGGTGCAGGGGCGTGACGACGTGGTCGGCCTCGACTCCTCCGTGATCCTGGCTCGCGAGGTGTGGCAGGCCAGTGGCCACGTGGAGACCTTCACGGACCCGTTGACCGAGTGCCAGTCGTGTCACAAGCGCTACCGGGCCGACCACCTCGAAGAGGCCTATACCGAAAAACACGGAAAGCAGCCCGTTAACGGTCTGGCCGACATCACCTGCCCCAACTGCGGCACCAAGGGCGCCTTCACCGCGCCGAAGCAGTTCAGCGGCCTGCTGAAGACCTACCTCGGCGCGGTCGAGGACGAGTCGGGCCTCGCCTACCTGCGCCCCGAGACCGCCCAGGGCATCTTCATCAACTACCTCAACGTGCAGCAGTCGGCGCGCAGGAAGATCCCGTTCGGCATCGGCCAGATCGGCAAGTCGTTCCGCAACGAGATCACCCCGGGCAACTTCATCTTCCGCACCCGTGAGTTCGAGCAGATGGAGATGGAGTTCTTCGTCAAGCCGGGCAGCGACGAGGAGTGGCACCAGTACTGGATCGACGAGCGGTTCCGCTGGTACACCGACCTGGGCATCAACCAGGACAACCTGCGCATCTACGAGCACCCGAAGGACAAGCTCTCCCACTACTCCAAGCGGACCGTCGACATCGAGTACCGCTTCAACTTCACCGGCACCGAGTGGGGCGAGCTCGAGGGCATCGCCAACCGCACCGACTTCGACCTGACCGCGCACGGCAAGGCCTCCGGCACCGACCTGAGCTTCTTCGAGCAGGACACCGGCGAGCGCTACGTCCCGTACGTGATCGAGCCGGCCGCCGGTGTCGACCGGGCCACGCTCACCTTCCTGATCGACGCCTACACCGAGGACGAGGCCCCCAACGCCAAGGGCGTCATGGAGAAGCGCACGGTCATGCGCCTCGACCACCGGCTCGCGCCGGTCAAGGTCGCGGTGCTCCCGCTGTCGCGCAACGCCGACCTGTCGCCCAAGGCCAAGGACCTGGCGGCCCAGCTCCGCCGTCGTTGGAACGTGGAGTTCGACGACGCGGGCGCGATCGGCCGCCGCTACCGCCGCCAGGACGAGATCGGCACGCCGTTCTGCATCACCGTCGACTTCGACACGCTCGACGACCAGGCGGTGACCATCCGCGAGCGCGACTCGATGGCGCAGAAGCGGGTGGCTCTCGACCAGGTCGACGCCTACCTCCGCCAGCACCTCAACGACTGAGGCCCGCCCCGCCCGACCGGTCACGGCCGGCACCCCCGCACCCGGGGGTCGCCGGCCGTCGCTGTTTCCCGGCCCCGGCCCCGGCCTCTCCCGACTCCCGGTTCCGCCGGCCCCGGCCTCTCCCCGGCCCCGGCCTCTCTCCGCCACGGCTTCCCACGGCTCCCCGCCAGGGTTCTCCTCCGGCCGTTGCGGCTCCCCGCCCAGCTCCGGTGGCCACCGGCGACCCCCCACCGGGCGGCCCGAGGCGAAAGACGAGATAAAAAGCAGGCTTACGGCGGTTTTCGGAGGCTTTTGATGACATCAGGGTGATCGTTCGTTCGACGAAGGGAAGAACGATGGCGCGCGTATCACCTTGGAAGGCCGTTCCGGGGGTCGTGGCCCTCGGCGGGGTCGTCTTCCTGCTCACGGGAAGTGCGGCTCACGCCGATCCGCGACCCGCCCACGACGCGATCGAGCTGCGGCTGCTCGTCGACGACTGCCCGGCCTCGACCTCCCCGATCGCCCCGTGAACGAGTACACCGAGCGCACCGACCACGTGAGGGAGATCCCGTACGGCACGGACGGCGGGGCGGAGAGGGCGCCGGAGAGCGCCGTGCTCGGGCGGGCGCTGTTCGAGGTCAAGCGGGTGATCGTCGGTCAGGACCGCATGGTCGAGCGCCTGCTCGTCGCGGTCCTCGCCCGGGGGCACTGCCTGCTGGAGGGGGTCCCCGGCATCGCCAAGACGCTGGCGGCCGAGACGCTCGCGGGTGTCGTGGGCGGTTCGTTCGCCCGGATCCAGTTCACTCCCGACCTGGTGCCCGCCGACATCGTCGGCACCCGCATCTACCGGCCGTCCACGGAGAGCTTCGACATCGAGCTGGGACCGGTGATGGCCAACTTCGTGCTCGCCGACGAGATCAACAGGGCTCCGGCCAAGGTCCAGTCGGCGCTGCTGGAGGTGATGGCCGAGCGCCAGGTGAGCATCGGCGGGCGCACCCACCCGGTGCCCGCCCCGTTCCTGGTCCTGGCGACCCAGAACCCGATCGAGTCCGAGGGCGTCTACCACCTGCCCGAGGCCCAGCGGGACCGCTTCCTGATGAAGATCGACGTGGGGTACCCGAGCGAGTCGGAGGAACTCGCGATCCTCTACCGGATGAGCACCGGCCGGCCGGTCTCCCGGCGGGTGCTCGACTCCCAGCGGCTGCTGGCGCTCCAGGCGGCCGTGGACGACGTCTTCGTCCACCACGCCGTCGCCGAGTACGCGGTCCGGCTGGTGTACGCGACTCGGGAGCCCGCGCGGTTCGGGCTGGCGGACGTCGCCCCACTGCTGGCCTTCGGCGCGAGCCCGCGGGCGACGCTCGGCCTGGTCGCCGCGGCCCGCGCGCTGGCGTTGCTGCGCGGGCGCGACTACGTGCTGCCCGAGGACGTCGCGGACCTGGCCGGTGACGTGATCGCGCACCGGCTGGTGCCGTCGTTCGACGCGCTGGCCGACGACGTCTCCCCCCGGCGAATCGTGGACCGGGTGGCCGCGGCGATCCCGATGCCCAGGATCGCCCCCGGGCAGGGAGAGGCGGCCTGATGCGGCACCTGCTGTCCGAGCGGGTGCTCCGGCGGCTTGAGCTGACGGTGGTCAGGCGTCTCGACGGGCTGCTGCAGGGCGACCACCGGGGGCTCACCCCCGGGCCCGGTGGCGAGCTCGCCGAGGCGAGGCCGTACGCGCCGGGTGACGACGTGCGCCGGATGGACTGGAACGTCACCGCCCGCACGACGGAGCCGCACGTGCGGGACATGATCGCCGACCGGGAACTGGAGACCTGGGTGCTGCTCGACGCCAGCGCCAGCATGGACTTCGGCACCGCGCTGATGGAGAAGAGGGAGCTCGCGCTCGCCGCCGTCGCGGCGGTCGGCTTCCTCACCGAGCGGACCGGCAACCGCGTCGGGGCGCACATCCTGCACGGCGGCGAGGTCCGGCGGTTCCCCGCCAGAAGCGGGCGCCCGCATCTCATGGCGCTCCTGGGCGCCGTGTTCTCGCTGCCGCGCACCGAGCCGGGCGTCGCCGCGTCGCGCGTCGGACCGGCCGCCGACGACCTGCGCCGCGTCGTGCGCCGTCGCGGGCTCGTGGTCGTCGTCTCGGACTTCCTCGACCCCCCGGAGAGCTGGGAGCGGCCGTTGCGTCATCTCGCGCTCCGCCACCAGCTCCTCGCGGTGGAGGTCGTCGACCCCAGGGAGCTGACCCTGCCCGACGTGGGGGTGCTCACCCTCGTCGACCCGGAGACCGGCCGCCGCAGGGAGGTCTCCACGGCCGGCGCCCGTCTTCGCGAGCGCTACGCCGAGGCCGCCGCGGGCCAACGGGCGGCCGTCGCGGCCGCCCTGCGCCGGTGCGGGGCCGTGCACCTGCGCCTGGACACCGACCGTGACTGGGTCCGCGACCTGGTCCGCCACGTCGTGCTGCAACGCCGCCTGGCGCGGGCCCGTGGCGCGCAGGGTACGAGAGGCGGTGTGGCATGACGTTCCTTTCCCCCGTCTGGTTGTGGCTGCTGGTGCCCGCCCTGATGCTCGCGGTTCTCTACGTCGTCATGTATCTGCGGCGCAGCCGGTACGCACTGCGGTTCACCAATCTGGACCTGCTGGACAAGCTGGCGCCCAAGGGGCCCGGGTGGCGCAGGCACGTGCCCGCCGCGGCGTTCATGGGGATGCTGGTGCTTCTCGTCGTCGGGTTTGCGCGGCCGACGGCCGAGGTGCGGGTCCCGAGAGAGCGGGCGACGATCGTCGTGGCGTTCGACGTCTCCGCGTCGATGCAGGCCACGGATGTGGCGCCCAACCGGTTCGCGGCGGCGCGGGAGGCCGCGCGGCGGTTTGTCGCGGACCTGCCCTCCCGGTTCAACCTGGGCCTGGTCACGTTCTCGTCCTCGGCCTCGGTGAGCGTGCCGCCCACCGCCGACAGGGCCGCGGTGCTGGCCGCGATCGACCGGCTCACCACGGACTCCGGTACGGCCATCGGCGAGGCGGTGTTCTCGTCCCTGGACGCGATTGACGCGCTGGAGGGCGGCGAGGGCGGAGACCGGCCGCCCGCCCACATCGTGCTGATGTCCGACGGGTCGAGCACCATGGGCCGGACGCCGGAGCTGGCGGCGCGGGAGGCGGCCTCCCGGCGCGTGCCGGTCTCGACCATCGCGTATGGCACCTCCGACGGCACGATCCAGCTGGGCGGCCGGGAGACGCGGGTGCCGGTGGACGGCCCGGCGCTGCGCGAGCTGGCGGAGAGCACCGGCGGGGGTTTCTACGAGGCGGCCTCCGGCGGCGAGCTGCAGGCGGTCTACGACGACATCGGCAGCTCGGTGGGCTACCGGACCGAGCGGCAGGAGGTCTGGCCGTGGTTCGTCGGGGTGGCCCTGCTCGGCGCGGTCGTGGCGGCCGGAACCTCCCTGTTCTGGTTCTCGAGGATCCTGTGAGGAGTCGGCCATGGTGACGTCACACGATCGGCCCCCGGGGCTCGGGCGGCCCCGCGGGCCGGGTTTCACGCCGGGGGACCCGCCCGCGGCCGCGCCACCGGAGGAGACCGGCCCGCTGCCGGGCCAGGTGACCGGCGCGCGGAAGACGGGGGCGGGACGCGTCCTGGTCGCCGCGGCGCTCGTCGCCGCGGTCACCGGTGGAGCCGCGGGCGTCGCGACGGCCCGGCTGGCGGGAGAGGAGCGGGCCGCTCCCGTGGCGCTGCCCCGATCCACCGCGGGCCCGGCCGGCCCGTCCGGGCCGGCGGGAGTCGCGGGCGGCCTGCGCGGTACGGCGGCCAGGGTGCTGCCGAGCGTCGTGTCGGTCGAGTCGGGCCGGGGCTCGGGCTCCGGCTTCGTGATCGACGGCGCCGGGCACCTGCTCACCAACGCGCACGTCCTGGCCGGCGGCGCGGGCGTCACCGTCGTGCTCGGCGACGGGCGGCGGCTGCCCGCCACCGTCGTGGGCACCGACGAGGCGTACGACCTCGCGGTGCTCAGGGTGGACGACGCCCGCGGGCTGGTCCCCGCGGAGCTGGGCAGGTCCGCGGACCTCGCGGTGGGGGACCAGGTGCTGGCCGTCGGCTCCCCGCTGGGACTGGCGGGTACGGTCACCGGCGGCATCGTCAGCGCCCTCGACCGTCAGGTGAGGCTGGGCGGGCGCGGGCAGACCGCGTTGCAGACCGACGCCTCCATCAATCCCGGCAACTCCGGAGGTCCGCTGGTCAACGCCCGTGGCGAGGTGATCGGGGTCAACACCGCGATCGCGACGCTCTCGCGGCGCGGGGCCGGGTCGATCGGCATCGGCTTCGCCATCCCGATCGACAGGGCGGCGCCCGTCGCCGAACGGATCATCCGGGAGTGAACGAAGGCGGACGGACCTTCCGGGAGTGCACGGAGGCCTACGGAGGCGGACGGAAATGGAGGGAAGGGAATGCAGGGGAACAGGGGCGCGGTATGGCGGTGGCATCCGCGTTTCCGGCCGCGCACGACCTAGGTTCGTACCATGCGACTGCTCGTTGTCGAAGATGAGGAAGACCTGGTCGACGCCCTGCGCGTGGGGCTCGTCCGGGCCGGATACGCGGTCGACGTCGCCTACGACGTGGCCCAGGCGCGGGAGAAGCTCCAGGTCAACTCGTATGACCTGGTCCTTCTCGACCTGAATCTGCCCGGAGGGGACGGCTTCGAGGTCTGCCGGGCGCTGCGCGGGACCGACCAGGGCCAGGCCGTGCGGATCATCATGGTGACCGCGCGGGACCGGCTGGACGACCGGGTCAGGGGGCTGGACGAGGGCGCCGACGACTACCTGGTCAAACCGTTCGCCTTCCCCGAGCTCCTGGCCCGGGTCCGGGCGCTGCTCCGCAGGGAGCCGGGCGGCGGCACCGCGATCCTGCAGGTGGGGGCGCTGCGGCTGGACACCTCCCGGGTGGAGGCCCACTCGACCGGGCGCGAGCTGGGGCTGACCCCCAAGGAGTTCGGTGTCCTGCACTACCTGATGACCCGCCCCGGGCACGTCGTCTCCGCCGAGGAGCTCCTGGAGCACGTCTGGGACGAGCACACCGACCCGTTCACCAACACCGTGCGGGTGACGGTGGGAAACCTGCGGCGCAAGCTCGGCGCCGACGCCGTGATCGAGACCGTGGTCAGCAAGGGCTACCGGCTGCGGGAGGACGTGTGAGGTTCTCCTTCGTGCAGACGATCCGCTTCCGGCTGACCGTGCTCTACTCCAGCCTGCTGTTCCTGCTCTCCGCGCTGGTCATCGGCCTGCTGTACGTCGCGGTGGCCAGGAGCGCCGAGGAGCGGCCCTACACCGTCCAGCAGGCCAAGCTCTACAGCGTCGACACCGAGCGCTACGTCGGCAAGGCCCCCGTCGTCGAGCTCGCCGAGGTCGAGAACGCGGTCAACCTGCTCACCCTGCGAACCTTGCGCGACTACTCGTTCCTGACCCTGGGCGGGCTGTTCCTGGCGAGCTTCGGCATCGGCTGGGTCCTCTCGGGCCGGGTGCTGCGTCCGGTGCGCTCTATCACCAGGGCCGCCGCCGAGATCCAGGGCACCGACCTGTCGCGGCGGATCCTGCTCACCGGCCCGAAGGACGAGCTGCGCGACCTCGCCGACACCGTCGACACCATGCTCGGCCGCCTGGAGGGAGCCTTCCTGGCGCAGCGGCAGCTGATCGACGACGCCTCCCACGAGCTGCGCAGCCCGCTGGCCATCATCCGGGCCAACGTCGACGCGGTTCTCGCCTCGCCCGACAGCACCGAGGAGGAGCGGATGCGCGCGGTGGCCATCGTGGACAGGGCCACCACCCGGATGACCCGCCTGGTCGAGGATCTGCTGGCGACCGCGCGCCGGTCAGCGCCCGCGCTGGCCGACGCCGAGGTGGACGTGGGGGCACTGGCCGCCGAGGCGGCCGAGGAGTTCACCGCGCTCGCGGCCGGGCGCGGGCTGTTGATCCGCAGGGCGCTGCCCGCCGGGCTGCGCGGGGTGGGGGACCACGACGCGCTGCGCCGGGCCGTGGGCAACCTGCTCTCCAACGCGGTGCGGCTCGCGCCCGGCGGGAGCGAGGTTGTCGTGGCGGCGGGCCGTACCGGGGACTGGATCTGGGTGGCGGTGCGCGACGCCGGGCCCGGGGTGCCCGAGGACGACCACGCGCGGGTGTTCGACCGGTTCTGGCGCGGCCAGACCAGCCGCCGCGACCGGCACAGCGGGCTGGGCCTGGCGATCGTCCGCCAGATCGTGGAGTCGCACGGCGGGCACGTGCGCCTGTTCTCCCGGCTGGGTGAGGGAAGCGTGTTCGTGCTGTGGCTGCCGTCCGGCGAGGGCCCGGCGGAAGGGGAGGTTCCCGACCTGAACCCTCTCGCCGGAGCCGGCCTGACGGGTCGCTGAACCGCCCGTGAACGGGTTTGAATGCGCGGACAATTGGTTTATACCAATTGGTGTAAACCAATTTCCGAGGTGATCGATATCCTCGCGTATTTGATCTGGATTTGAATTGGATTAGACCGGTTTGACTGCTTTGAGCTGCGATGATGCTGTTCCGTGTGATGAGTGCCGTTTCATCGCCTTGTTCGTCGGTAGAGTCCGGAGAGAGGCGGAACCAGACGCCGATTGAAGTCGCAGAAGGAGCAACCGTGCCGAAGTACGTTTACGACTTCACCGAGGGCAACAAAGATCTCAGGGACCTGCTCGGCGGTAAGGGAGCGAACCTCGCCGAGATGACCAACCTCGGGCTGCCGGTGCCCCCCGGCTTCACCATCACCACCGAGGCGTGCCGGAGCTTCCTCGCCGACGGGGTCCTTCCCGAGGGGATGCAGGAGGAGGTCTCCGAGCACCTGTCCGCCCTGGAGGCCGCGATGGGCCGCCGGCTGGGCCAGGCCGACGACCCGCTCCTGGTGAGCGTGCGCTCCGGAGCCGCGTTCTCCATGCCCGGCATGATGGAGACCGTCCTCAACATCGGGCTCAACGACGACTCGGTCCACGGGCTGGCCAAGCAGGCGGGCGGCAACGAGCGCTTCGCCTGGGACTCCTACCGGCGCCTCATCCAGATGTTCGGCAAGACCGTCCAGGACATCGACGGCGAGCTCTTCGACAACGCCCTGGAGGAGCTCAAGGACGGCCGCGACGACCTGGAGCTGGAGGCGGCCGACTTCAGGAGCCTGGTCGCGACGTACAAGGAGATCGTGCGCGCCAGAACCGGCGAGGACTTCCCCGCCGACCCGTACCGGCAGATGCGCATGGCGGTGGAGGCCGTGTTCGCGTCGTGGAACGCCCCGCGCGCGGTCCTGTACCGCCGCCAGGAGCGCATCCCGGCCGACCTGGGCACGGCGGTCAGCGTCTGCTCGATGGTCTTCGGCAACTGCGGCATGGACTCCGGCACCGGGGTGGCCTTCACCCGCGACCCCGGCACCGGCCAGCAGGGCGTGTATGGCGACTACCTGCAGAACGCCCAGGGCGAGGACGTGGTCGCGGGCATCCGCAACACCATGCGGCTGCAGGAGCTGGAGGGCATCGACAAGCCCGTCTACGACGAGCTCATGCGGACCATGAAGACGCTGGAGGACCACTACCGCGACCTGTGCGACATCGAGTTCACGGTCGAGCGCGGCAAGCTCTGGATGCTCCAGACCCGGGTGGGCAAGCGGACCCCGGGCGCCGCGTTCCGCATCGCCGTGCAGCTCGTCGACCAGGGCGTGATCGACCTCGACGAGGCCGTGACCCGGGTGACCGGCGACCAGCTCGCCCAGCTCATGTTCCCCAGGTTCGCCGATGACACCGGCGGCAAGGTGATCGCCAGGGGAATGAACGCCTCGCCGGGCGCGGCCGTCGGCAAGGCCGTCTTCTCCACGCCCAGGGCCGTCGAGCTCGCCGAGAGCGGAGAGGCCGTCATCCTGGTCCGCCGCGAGACCAACCCCGACGACCTGGCCGGGATGATCGCCGCCCAGGGCGTGCTGACGAGCCGCGGGGGCAAGACCTCGCACGCCGCCGTGGTCGCCAGGGGCATGGGCAAGACCTGTGTCTGCGGCGCCGAGGAGCTGGAGGTCTCCGCCGCGGGCCGCGCGTTCACCACGGCCTCCGGCCTCGTGGTCTCCGAGGGCGACGTCATCTCCATCGACGGCACCAGCGGAGCCGTCTACCTCGGCGAGGTGCCCGTGGTCCCCTCCCCGGTCGTGGAGTACTTCGAGGGCTCGGGCGACCGGGACGACGAGCTCGTCCGCGCCGTGCACCGGATCATGTCCCACGCCGACGGGGTACGCCGGATGGCCGTGCGCGCCAACGCCGACACCGCCGAGGACTCCGCCAGGGCGCGCAGGTTCGGCGCCCAGGGCATCGGGCTCTGCCGCACCGAGCACATGTTCCTCGGCGACCGTCGCGGCCTGGTCGAGGACCTGGTGCTGGCCACCTCCGCCGAGGAGCGCGAGCGGGCGCTGGCCGCGCTGGAGCCGCTGCAGCGGGCGGACTTCACGAAGATCTTCCAGGCGATGGCGGGCATGCCCGTCACGATCCGCCTGATCGACCCGCCGCTGCACGAGTTCCTGCCCGACTACACCGAACTGTCGGTGCGGGTCGCCCTCGCCGGTGACGCGGCGGAGGAGAAGGACCGCAGGCTCCTGGTCGCGCTCAAGCGGCTCCACGAGGAGAACCCGATGCTGGGCCTGCGCGGCGTCCGGCTCGGCCTGGTCATCCCCGGCGTGTTCGCCATGCAGGTCCGGGCGATCGCGGCGGCGGCCAAGGCGGTGCCCGGCAGCCGTCCGGAGATCATGATTCCGCTGGTGGCCGCCGTCCAGGAGCTGGAGCACGTCAAGGACGAGGCGCGGCGGATCCTGGAGGAGACCGGCGTCGACGCGCTGATCGGCACGATGATCGAGGTGCCCCGCGCGGCGCTGACCGCCGGGCAGATCGCCGAGGCCGCCCAGTTCTTCTCCTTCGGCACCAACGACCTGACCCAGATGACCTGGGGCTTCTCCAGGGACGATGTCGAGGCCGCCTTCTTCGCCAAGTATCTGGAGCTCGGCGTCTTCGGCGTCTCCCCGTTCGAGACCTTGGACCGCGACGGCGTCGGCAGGCTCGTCGAGATCGCCGTCGAGCAGGGCCGCGCGACCCGTCCCGACCTGAAGCTGGGCATCTGCGGCGAGCACGGCGGCGACCCGGACTCGATCCACTTCTGTCACCAGGCCGGTCTCGACTACGTGTCCTGCTCGCCGTTCCGCATCCCGGTCGCCCGGCTGGAGGCCGCCCGCGCCACCCTGGTGTGCGGCGGTTCCGACACCCGCTGACCCCCGCCCGCTTCGCGAGGCGCTCCGGCACCACCGGAGACGACGCCCCGCGGAGCCGGTCCCCGCGGCCCGCCCCACCCTCACCGGGGCGGCCGCGGGCCCGGTACGCGCCACGCCCGCGCGGTCGCGCTCGTGGCGGGCCTCCCCTGGCGGGCCGTTCTGATGGGCCGTCCTGATGGGCCGCGCTCGTACGGGTGCGGAACGGCGGCACGTACCCGGTAACCAGGTGTTTTCTCGTCGTTCGGCATGGCAGGGCCCTTTCGCGGATAAAATCAGTGCACTTATGCATGGCTATGACGAACACGATCAGGCCAGGTGGGTGCCGGAACCGCCCGGCAACCCCGGCCGAAGCCCGTTCGAGCGCGATCGGGCACGGGTGCTGCACAGCGCCGGGCTCCGCAGGCTCGCCGCCAAGACCCAGGTCGTCGGCCCGGGGGAGACCTTCGGCAGTGGCCAGCACATCCCCCGCACCCGCCTGACCCACTCCCTGGAGTGCGCGCAGATCGGCCGTGAGATGGGGGAGACCCTCGGCCGCAACCCCGACCTGGTGGAGACCGCCTGCCTGGCCCACGACCTCGGCCACCCGCCGTTCGGCCACAACGGGGAGACGGCGCTCAACGAGCTCGCCGCCGGGTGCGGAGGCTTCGAGGGCAACGCGCAGAGCCTGCGCCTGCTGACCCGGCTGGAGGCCAAGGTCGTCACCGAGGACGGCCGCAGTGCCGGGCTCAACCTCACCCGCGCCTCCCTGGACGCCGCCGTCAAATACCCGTGGACCCGCGAGAGAGGCGCCAAGTACTGCGTCTACGACGACGACGCGACGGTCTTCGAGTGGATCAGGGAGGGCGCGCCGGAGGGACAGGTCAGCTTCGAGGCCCAGATCATGGACTGGGCCGACGACGTCGCCTACTCCGTGCACGACCTGGAGGACGCCCTGCACTCCGGCGGCGTGGTCCTGGAGGCGATGCGCGATCCCGCCGAGCGCCGCGACGTCTGCGCGACCACCCGCGAGTGGTACGCCCCCGACGCCGAGCCCGGCGAGCTGGAGGACCTCTTCGGACGCCTGATCACCCAGCCGCTCTGGCCCCGCCACTTCGACCGCTCACTCGCCGACCTCGCCGCGATCAAGGGGCTGACCAGCTCGCTCATCGGCCACTTCTGCAAGTCCGCGGAGGTCGCCACCCGCGAGGCGTACGGACCGGCGGCCGGCCGCTACAGCGCCGACCTGATCGTGCCCAGGGCCACCCGGCTGGAGTGCGCGCTGCTCAAGGGGGTCACGGCCCACTACGTGATGGCGAGCGACGCGCACAACGCCAACCAGGCCAGGCAGCGCGAGCTGATCCACGACCTGGCCCACCACATCATGCTGGGCGCCCCGGGCACCCTGGAGCCCGCGTTCAGGCCCGCCTTCGTCAGGGCCGGCGGCGACGCCGGCCGGCTCCGCGTGGTCGTCGACCAGATCGCCTCGCTCACCGACACCTCCGCCGTCGCCTGGCACCGCGCCCTGGCGGCCCGCTGACGGGCCGTGTCACGTTCCCGGCGCCTCCGCCCGCGGGGCCCGGTGTTTTGTTCCCGGGTGGCGTCGTGGACGAGCCCGCCGCGGGCCGCCGTGTCACGTTCCCGAGGCCGGCGCGCTGGTGCCGCCCAGCGGGATCTGCTCCGGCTCCGGCGGCTTCGGCTTCCTGGTCGGCTTCTTCGTCGGCTGCGGTTTCGACGCGCACAGGGTGAGGCACCGGGGAGCCGCGCCGGTCTGGTTCATCACGGCCTGCATCTCCTCCCTGGGGGAGAGCGTGGGGTTGCCCTTCAGCCAGGCGTCCAGGTAGTTCCAGGGCTTGACCATGCCCCGGCGCACCCACCACAGCGAGGGGGAGGTCTTCCAGGAGATCGCGAAGTAGAGGTTGCTGGCGGTCGAGCGGGCGTTGCCCGAGTTGCCGACCTGGCCCAGGACCTGACCGGCGCTGACGCGCAGTCCCGGCCTGATCCCCAGGGCGACCTTGTCCAGGTGGCCGCCGAGGTAGCGCACGCCGTCGTCGCCGATGATCGTGACGAACCGGCCCTCCCGGTCGGCGCCGCGGTCGGTGGAGGGCTTCCACCGGTTCTTGGTGTTGACCTCGTCGACCACGCCGTTCACCGGCGAGACGAACGAGCAGCCCTTGCCGGCCCAGATCGTGGTCTTGGGCAGCACCAGGAGCCTGCTCTCGTAGGTGACCGAGCAGCCCTTCACCGGGAAGACGTAGGTGTGCTCGGAGACCTTCGGCGGCGGGACCCGGACCGGCGGGTCGGCCTTGGGACGGTCGACCGCGGTCCGGGGGGCCGGGGTCGGGGTCGCCTCGGGCAGGGTCGCGGTGACCGACGAGGCCGGTGACCCGGCCGCGGACTCCGTCCCGGGGGTCGGAACCGCCGTGCCGATGCCCGCCACCCCGCCGGGCGACGCGCAGGCTCCGGTGACGAGCACCGCGCCGGTCACAGCGGCCAATCGTGCTATATGCCCCGATCGCATGATCTCCACCCGCGTACATTATCGAGAATCCGCCTTTACCTTTGTAACCGACGTCCTGGTTGGTCACGACCACTTCGGGAAAGTCATCGTTCCTCCTGTCCCTCCCGTCTCGGCAGTAGCGCCCCGGCCTGCCGGAAGATCGCGGCGAGGGCGGGCGCACTCGTCGCCCCGACCTGTCGGGGGGCCGGACTAGACTCGCGGCGTGGCAGGCCGGATCAGTGATGAGGACATCGCGCTCGTACGGGAGCGCTCACCGATCGCCGACATCGTGGGCGAGCACATCCAGCTCCGCAACGCGGGCGGCGGCAACCTGAAAGGGCTCTGCCCCTTCCATGAGGAGAAGAGCCCGTCCTTCAACGTGACCCCCACCCGGGGTTACTGGTACTGCTTCGGCTGCGCCGAGGGCGGCGACGTCATCACCTTCGTCCGGCGCCTGGAGCACCTGTCGTTCGGCGAGGCGGTCGAGCGGCTGGCCAACCGGGCCGGCGTCCAGCTCCGCTACGAGCAGGGCGGCTACGTCCCCGGGCGCGAGCAGGGCGAGCGCATCCGCCTGATCGAGGCTCACCGGGCTGCGGCGGAGTTCTACGTCTCGAAACTGTCCGCCCCCGACGCCGCGATCGGGCGCAGGTTCCTGTCGGAGCGCGGGTTCGAGCGGGTCGACGCCGAGCGCTTCGGCGTCGGATACGCCCCGGCCGAGTGGGAGGCCCTCTCGCGGCACCTGATGGCGCGGGGCTTCACCACCGCGGAGCTGATCAAGGGCGGGCTGGCCAAGGAGGGGCGGCGCGGCCCCATCGACCGCTTCAGGGGACGGCTGGTCTGGCCCATCCGCGACATAACCGGCGACGTCATCGGTTTCGGCGCACGGAAATTGAACGATGCCGAAGACGGGCCGAAATACCTGAACACCCCGGAAAGCCCGCTCTACAAGAAGAGCGAGGTCCTCTACGGCGTCGACCTGGCCAAGCGCGAGATCTCCAAGCGCTCCCAGGCCGTGATCGTCGAGGGCTACACCGACGTGATGGCCTGCCACCTGTCGGGCGTGCCGACGGCGGTGGCCACCTGCGGCACCGCGTTCGGCGAGGAGCACATCAAGGTGCTCCGAAGGCTGCTGCTCGACCAGTCGGGGTCGCATGGCGAGGTGATCTTCACCTTCGACGGCGACGCGGCGGGCCAGAAGGCGGCCCTGCGCGCCTTCGCCGACGAGCAGAAGTTCGTCACCCAGACCTTCGTCGCCGTGCAGGCCGACGGCCTCGACCCGTGCGACCTGCGCATCAGGCACGGCGAGGCGGCCGTGCGCGACCTGATCGCCGGGCGCGAGCCGCTGTTCGCGTTCGCCATCCGCAGCGTGATCTCCCGCTACGACGCGAGTACCAACGAGGGACGGCTCTCCGCCCTCGACGCCGCCGCCCCGATCGTGGCCGGCATCAAGGACACGTCCCTGCGCCAGCTGTACGCCGTCGACCTCGACCGGTGGCTGGGCTTCAACAACGAGCGCTTCGTCCTCGACCGGATCACCGAGGTCTCCGCGGCGGCCCAGCCGCGCGCCCAGCAGCGCCCCGCGGGGCCCCGAAAGGTCGCCGACCTCACCGATCCCGGCGTCCGGACCGAGGCGGAGGTGCTGCGGCTGGCCGTGCAGCGTCCCGCGCTGCTCGGCCCGGGCTTCGAGGCGCTGGGAGCGGAGGCGTTCACGCTTCCCGAGCACGCGGCCCTCTACCGGCTGATCGTCGACTCCGGCGGCACCGCCACGGCGGGGCAGGGCGGTCGCGAGTGGGTCGACCTGCTGCTCGGCGGGGCCGAGGACTCCCTGCGCGGGGTCGTCACCCGGTTCGCCGTGGAGGAGCTCCGGGCCGATCTGGCGAGCGAGGAGCGCTACGCCTCGGCCATGCTGGCGGCCCTGGAGCTCGTCTCGGTCTCGCGGGCCATCGAGCGGCTCAAGTCGAGGATGGAGCGGACGAACCCGGTCGACGAGCAGCAGGAGTACAACCGGCTGTTCGGAGAGCTGGTCGCGCTGGAACAGCAGCGGCGGGTGCTCAGGGAGCGTGCCGCCGGGAGCTGACGGCGTAATTGGCATTAATATCCGCGGGATGATTCCACCAAACCCGAATAAGGTCTCGATCCGATAATGATCGCGGCCTTACCTCCGGTGACAAAAATAGGTCTGCCATTTAGGGGACCCAATACAGCAGACTGTCTCCCGTGGGTGCATCGGTGCTGCCAAGTGGGCCGCCATCGGTAGACCAGGTGGCCGACCTCGTTACGAAGGGAAGGGAGCGCGGAAGCGTCACGGTCGATGACGTGGCCGCCGCTCTCGACAAGTCCGAGCTGCCGTCCGACGCGCTCGAACGCGTCGTCCGCATGCTCGCCGAGCACGGAGTGGAGGTCCTCGAGCCCCAGGGCGACGAGGAACCCGTCCGGCCCGATGAGGAGGATGTCGGGAAAAGGGCCCCGACCAGCGATCTTGTCCGCATCTACCTGCGGGAGATCGGTCGCGTGCCCCTGCTCACGGCCGAGGAGGAGGTGGAGCTCGCCAAGTCCATCGAGGCAGGCCTGTTCGCCGAGGACAAGCTGACCAGCGTCGTCTCGCGTCTGGTCTTCCCGGAGTTCAAGGAGCTCGCCTGGCAGGGCACGCGGGCCAAGCAGCGGCTGATCGAGGCCAATCTGCGGCTGGTCGTGTCAATCGCCAAAAGATATGTGGGACGCGGGATGCTGTTCCTGGATCTCATCCAGGAGGGCAACCTCGGCCTCATCCGGGCGGTCGAGAAATTCGACTACACCAAGGGCTACAAGTTCTCCACATATGCCACCTGGTGGATTCGCCAGGCGATCACCAGGGCCATCGCGGACCAGGCGCGCACCATTCGGATTCCGGTGCACATGGTCGAGACGATCAACAAGCTGGTACGGGTCCAGCGCCAGCTCCACCAGGACCTCGGCCGCGAGCCCGCGCCCGAGGAGATCGCGATGGAGATGGACCTGCCGATCGACCGGGTGATCGAGATCCAGCGGATCGCCCAGGAGCCGGTCTCCCTCCAGTCGCCGATCGGTGAGGAGGACTCCGACCTCGGAGATTTCATCGAGGACGCGGACGCGGTGGTGCCGATGGAGGCGGCCGCCTTCATCATGCTGCAGGACCAGCTCGACGACATCCTCGCGACCCTCTCCGATCGCGAGCAGCGCATCATCCAGCTGCGGTTCGGGCTCGCGGACGGGCATCCCCGGACCCTGGAGGAGGTCGGCAGGGAGTTCGGCGTGACGCGCGAGCGCATCCGGCAGATCGAGTCGAAGACCCTCGCCAAGCTCAGGCACCCGACGAGGGCGCAGATGCTTCGCGACTACCTCGACTGAGGAGCCCCACGGCGCGGGCCCCGGGGACCTCCGTCCCCGGGGCCCGCGCCGTTGCGCGGGGCCTGTTGTGATCGTCGTGGGACCTCCGTTCCCGGGGCCCGCGCCGTTCCGGGGGCCGCGCCGCGCCCCTCTTGGGCGCATTCGAGGCAGGCCGGGCTGTTCTCCTGACCGATACAGGCGCAGACTGGGCGAATGGAGTCGCGAGCGGCGGTCGACGACGCCGCGCTCGGGCGCGAGGCGTGGTCCGTGCTCGACGCGAACTGGACGGGGTCCGCGACCGTCCCCGCGCCCGGCCTCTACCCCCACCAGTGGAACTGGGACTCCACCTTCGTCGCGATGGGCCTGGCCCGCTGGGACACCCGCAGGGCCGGAACCGAGCTGATCAGCCTGCTGGCGGGGCAGTGGAGCACCGGGATGGTGCCGCACATCGTCTTCCGCCCCGCCCGCGAGGAGGGCTACTTCCCCGGCCCCTCGGTCTGGCGCTCCCCGGACCATCCGGCCTCTCCCAACGCCGTGTGCACCTCCGGGCTGACGCAGCCGCCGCTGCACGCGCTGGCCCTGTGGTGGATATGGCGGCACGCGGCCGACCGGGACACGGCCGTCGCCCTCGTACGGCGGATCTACCCGATGCTGGCCGCCCAGCACGACTACCTCGCCACGTCCAGGGACCTCGGCGGGGGAGGGCTGGCCGCGATCGTGCACCCGTGGGAGTCCGGGATGGACGACAGTCCCGCCTGGGACGCGCCGCTGGAGGCGCTGCCCCCGGTGCGCCACGCCTACCACCGGCGCGAGGAGCCCCCCGAGCGGCATCCCGACAGCCGCCACGACCGCTACATGGCCCTCGTCCTGGGCTACCGGGACTCCGGCTACGATCCGGCCTACCTGCGGGACGAGCACCCGTTCGCGGTCGAGGACCCGATGTTCAACGGGATCTGGCTCGCCTCCTGCCAGGCCCTCGCCGAGCTGGCCCCGGTGGCGGGCGCGGACGCGGGCCCGTACCGGGAGGCGGCGGGGCGGATCCGTGCGGCGCTGCTGGAACGCCTCTGGGACGACGGCGTCTTCCGCGCCCGCGACCTGCGCGGCGGGCGGCTCAGCCCCGTCTGCACGGTCGGCTGTTTCGGGCCGATGCTCGACCAGGAGATGCCCGCCGACCGGGTCGCGGAGCTGGTGAGGGTGCTGGAGTCGGCTCGCTTCATGGGAGCCGCCGGATACCCGGTGCCGAGCTGCGAGATCCGTGCCCAGCAGTTCGACCGGTCCTGCTACTGGCGCGGGCCGTCCTGGGTGAACACCAACTGGCTGTTGCGGCGGGCGGCGGGGGCGCACGATCTGCCGGGACTGGTGCGGCTGCTCGGCTTGGGCACCCTGCGCCTCGTGCGGCAGGCGGGTTTCCGCGAGTGCTTCGACCCCTTCGACGGCAGCGGGCGGGGCAGCCGGGACTTCTCCTGGTCGGCCGCGCTCACCCTCGATCTGCTGGCGGATACCGTGGAACGGTGAAGCTCTTCAATCGCATGCCCTCCGAGGTCCGCGCGGCCCTCGCTCCCGGCGACCGGGCGCTCGTCTACGCCGAGGGGCCCGACGGCTACGTGATCGCCGCGGACAAGGCCCTCTACCTGGGCGGTGAACGCCTGCCCTGGTTCCAGGTGGATCGCGGGGTGTGGGACGAGGAGGGGCTGACGGTCGGCACCACCGACGGGCGGTCGCACCGGGCGCTGCTGCCCGAGCCCGGCCGGATCCCCGAGGCCGTGCGGGAGCGGGTGACCGCCTCGATCGTGGTCAACCAGTACGTCCCGCTGGACGCGCGAGGGGGAGTGCGGCTGGTGGCGAGGAAGACCGACACCGACCGGCTGATCTGGGAGTTCGTCTTCGACGCCGGTCTCGATCCGGAAGATCCCGGCCTGCGCGCCCTCGCGGAACAGGCGCTCGAGGAGACACGCCGGAGCTTCGGCGTCTGAGACGGGCCACCCGTAGCTTCCAGCGAAAAACCAACGCCAAGGAGCTGATCGGCGGGTGAGTAGCTGGTCGTACTGGTCGACGCTCGGCAAGGGCCGCGAGTCCGGCGGGAGCTGAGCAACGAGGGTCTGCAGCGTTTCGTCGACCGGCTCGGCGGGCCGGGGCCGGACGATCGTCGAGGCGCCGGTAAGGCCGAGTTGCGCGTATTCGGCGCGCGCCTGCTCGACCGCGTCGGGGTGGGCCCGGGTCTTCTCGTAGGCGGACAGGGCCCGGTAGATGCTGGCCAGGCTCGGATTCTGCCCCTTGCGTCGACCGGTCGGGATGATCAGGTCGGGACGGATCTGCTCGATGGTCTCGCCGGCGGCGCGCCGGCGTAGCACGGTGTGCAGCATGTCGTCGGTGATCACGACGGGCCGGCCGCCGTGTTTGTCCTTGCGTGCCGCGGCGTCGAGGCCTTCGAGGGTGGCCTCGCGGATGTTCTCGCGTTCAGTCTCGGCCATGGCGGCGAAGAAGCCGAACAGGATCCGGCCGGGGCCGGACGGGTCGTAGATGCCTGGCAGCGGCCCGGTAAGTATCTCCAGCACCAGGCCGTGCGCGGTGAGGCGATCGGCGAGGGCGGTCAGTTCGGCGGCGTCGCGGCCGAGGCGTTTCATCTCGTTGACGGTGAAGATGACCCGGCAGTGCGGGGCGTGGGCCTTGATCTCGCGCGCCAGGGCGAGCGCGGCCTCGAACTGCGGCCGGACCCGGGTGGAGATTTTCTCCGAGAAGATCTTGTCCCGGGCGATGCCGTGCATGGCCAGGGCGTCCAGCTGCGACTGCAGCTCCTGGGTCAGGGTGCTGCATCGGGCGTATCCGATGCGGATGTCCGCGCGTGGGGTGTCGTCCGGCAGCGGCGCCGGTGGCGGGGTGCCCGGCCGCCACGGCTGTCCCGGGCCGCGGTCGGTGGGGGTGGCCACGCGCAGTGCCTTTTCTGCGAACGTTGTCACATCAGGGGCTTCGGTTCGCTCGGCGGCGCTGACGGCGAGGAGCAGCAGTGCGGGGTTGCACACGTGTGCCAGCCCGCACTGCTGCTCCTCGATGCCGGCGGGCCTGCAGGGGTAGCTGCAGGTAGGAGGCGTGGTCGCCGCCGGTGTGGATGACGTGTTGTTCGCTGTTGGCCGGGGCGTAGCCGACCAGGTCGGGCATCAGACGATGCGTGAGGTCGTGGACGGTTGCCTTTTCTTGTTGGAGAACCGATTGGCCAACGGCGTCGATCTGCGGCTTGAGGGTGGACGCGCCGGATAGGCAGGGCGGCCGACTCCAGCCGGCGGCGCACGCCTCCCTCGTCAGGTGGTGGAGAGGGTCTCGGTCAGCCCGATGGCTGTTGACTGGAGCAGCAACCGCAGACGGGGCTGGAAGTCGAGAGCGACGTGACCCCAATCCGGCACCTGCTCGTACAACGCGGCAAGTGTCGGGGTGGGGTGCGACACCTGCCAGAAACTGGCGGCGAACGCGAGTGTGGCAGCCACCAGGGCCTGGATCTGGTCGACCGTCATGCTGCTCACGCGGCCCAGCACGTCCACGATCTCGTCGTAGGCGGCGAACGAGTTGGTTTTGTACTGCCGGGCTCGCTCGATGTCGACGTCACCTTCCAGGCTCAGCGTCACGTGGGTCAGCAGGTCGCAGAACACCGGCAGGGACGCGATGGTCTCGGCCAGCACGGTCGCGACATCCCGCGGCTTCAGCTCGCCGCGATCGCGGACGTCCTCGGTGATTGCGGCGTTCCACTGCCGCCAGCCCCGTTCGGCCAGCTCGAGGAGCAACTCCTCCTTGCTGGCGTAGTAGCGGCGCACGCCTGTGCGGTGCAGGCCGGCTCGTTCCGTGACAGGCGCCAGCGTGACGAACCGGACGCCACCCCGCTCCAGGGCAATCGATTCCGCGGCCACCAACAGATCCTCGGAGCGGCGTCGCTTGTCGTCGGTCGATCGTGCCCGCTGGCGCATCCCGCAACTGTAGCGCACTCCTCGATGCGTTAGATCTGCAGTTCGTCAGTAACGCACCTTGCGATGCGCTAGATCGTCGGGTTAGGCTGGCACCACTTAACGCATCACGGCGTGCGTTATCTGAGGAGGGAACCGCGATGAAGGCTGTACAGGTCACTCAGTTCGGCGAATCGCAGGTCCTGGCGCTCACTGAGCTGCCGGACCCTGAGCCCGGGCCCGGCCAGGTCGCGATCGACGTCACCCACGCCGCGGTCGGGCTGATCGACGTCTTCATCCGGCAGGGGCTGTACGAGGGCCGGCCGGGCCTGCCGCAGCCGCCTTACGTTCCCGGTCTCGAGGTCGCCGGCACGGTCCGGGCGCTCGGCGAGGGTGTCACCGATCTGGCGGTCGGTGAGAAGGTGGTCACCCTGTCGGCGTCCGCCACCGGGGGGTACGCGTCGGTGTACGTCAGCGACCAGGCCCGGGTGCTGTCGACGCAGTCCTTCGACCTCGACCCCGCCCTCGCAGTCGCAGTTGTGCCCAACGCGCTGATGGCCCACGTCGCGCTCACCGGCCCGATCCAGCTGCACCCGGGCGACCGTGTCCTGATCCACGGCGCGTTCGGCGCCCTCGCCGCAGCGTTCCCCGGCATCGCCAAGCAACTCGGTGCGTCCCGAGTGGTCGGCACTGTACGCGGCGAGCGGCTGGCCACGGCTGCGTCCAGCAAGCTTCCCTACGACCAGATCGTCGACTCGGCCGACATGTCGGCCGTCCTCGGCGACGAGAGGTTCGACGTGATCGTCGACCCGGTCGGTGGTCAGGTCCGCACCGAGAGCATGGACCTGCTCGCCCCGGGCGGCCGGCTGTTGCTGGTCGGCAACGCCGGCGGTGACTGGCAGCACGGCGTCGACGGCAATCGTGTCTGGGAGGGCAACTTCATCGTGGCGGGTTTCAACGCCGGCGGCTACCTTCCGGCGCACCAGGAAGCCGTGCCGGCCGCGGCGGCCGCTGCTCTGAAGGCGGCTGCTTCCGGGCTGGCCGACATGGAGATCGAGTTGCTGCCTCTCGCCGATGCGGCGACCGCTCACGAGCGGTTGGAGAACCACACAGCCCGGGGCCGCGTGGTCCTCGTCCCGTAAAGACCCCCGATTCCCGGTTTCGCAGCGCCTCGCCCGATCAAACAGGAGACCACCGTGAGTACACGCCCCAAGCGCAATTTCGCCACGAAGCTGGCCGGCCGACTCGGACAGCGGATGTTGAAGCTGCCGCCGGCCATCACCCGCGACGTGACCGTCGAACGGGACATCCCCGTCACCGTCGACGACGGGGTGTCGTTGCTCGCCGACCATTGGGCGCCGGCCTCCTCCGACGGCACCCCGCTGGACCGGTTGCCCACCGTCGTGGTGCGCACCGCGTACGGGCCGGGTGGTCCGCTGGGCTGGATGTACGGCAGGGCTGTCGCCGAACGCGGCATGCACGTGTTGATGGTGCGTAGCCGTGGCACCTTCGGCTCCGGCGGCGAGTTTCTGGCCATGCGTCACGAGCGGGAGGACGGCCTGGCCACTCTGCGCTGGTTGGCGGGTCAGCCGTGGGCCAAGGGCGGCGTGGTGCTGGCCGGCTCCAGCTACTTCGGCTACACCCAGTGGGCGATCGCCGCCGAGGCGCCGCTACAGGTCAAGGCGATGGTTCCGCACATCTCGTCATCACGGCTGGCGCTGACGCTGCTGCGTCCTGGCCGTTTCGAACTCGACACGCTGACCAACTGGGTGTGGAACACCGAGACGCAAGAGCGGCCGCGGGCGCTGCTGCGGTCCATGGTGGGCCTGGACCGCAAGCACGTCGCAGCGGCGATGAACACCCTGCCCCTGGTGGATGTGGACAAGGCACTGCTGGGTCACGAGTCGCCGTTCTTCCAGGAAACCCTGCGCTACGACCAGAACGACCCGTACTGGAAGGACGAGGACCACAGCAGCACCGTCGGTGACGTGACGGTACCGGTCAGCTCCATCACTGGCTGGTACGACATCTTCCTGACCGACCAGTTGCGTGACTTCCAGGCTCTGGCCGCCGCCGGCCGTAACCCCCGGCTGACGGTCGGTCCGTGGTGGCACGCCGACGCGGTGGGCATGGGTGCCGCGATCGAGCAGGTGGTCAGCTGGGGCGCCACGCTCGCACGCGGCGAGCAGCCGGCCGGCCGGGCACCGGTGCGGCTGTTCGTGATGGGCATCAAACAGTGGCGTGACTTCGACCAGTGGCCGCCCGCGGGCTACCCGCAGCAGCGCTGGCACCTGCGCTCCGGCGGCACGCTGGAGCGCGGCATGAACCCCGCGTCGCCGCCGACCACGTTCACTTATGACCCGAACGACCCGACTCCGGCGCTGGGCGGGCCGAAACTGGACGCCAACGGCCCCGGCCCCAAGGACAACCGGCCGCTGGAGAAGCGCGCCGACGTGCTGACGTTCACCTCACCGGTGCTGGCGGCGGACCTGGAGATCATCGGCGAAGTCGCGGCGGAAGTGTGGCTGCGCGCCGACCGGCCCAGCTGCGATCTGTTCGTCCGGCTCTGTGACGTCGACGAGCGCGGCAAGTCGATCAACATCTGCGACGACCTGGTCACCGTCCGGCCGGACGGCATCACCAAGGTCGCTGTGCAGCTGTCACCCACCGCGTATGTGTTCCGGCGCGGACACCGCCTACGCGTCCAGGTGTCCGCCGGGGCGTTCCCGCGTTTCGCCCGCAACCTCGGTGGCGGCGAGCCGGTCGCGACCGCCACGACAGCCCACGTCACTCACATCGAGATCCTGCACGACGACGCCCATCCCTCCGCCGTGATGCTGCCGGCGAATTAGTACTGCAACGGCACTCAGCAAGCAGAACGTATCGATGATCGGCTCGTTGAGCGGTGCATGACGGCGATCGAGGTTGATCAGTGGTCTGGGGAGCTTGACCGGTTGTATGCCCGGTTCGCAGATCGTTTCACCAGGTCAGAGCCGCGGAAACACGCTCGGCAGTACCTGTCCGGGTTGGTCACCGGTCTCGATCGTAAGAACGGCTGGACCCTGGCGGAGCGGGCCGGTGATCTGTCGCCGGACGGGACGCAACGGTTGCTGCGCTGGGCGGACTGGGACATCGACGCTGTACGTGACGAGGTGCGTGACTATGTGGTCGAGCACCTGGGTGATCCGCGGGGTGTGCTGATCGTCGACGACACCGGGTTCCCGAAGAAGGGCGTGAAGTCCGCGGGTGTGGCCCGGCAGTACTCGGGAACTGCCGGGCGGATCGAGAACTGCCAGATCGGGGTGTTCATGGCTTACCGCTCCGCCTGCGGGTGGCGTAGAGAGTGCGGCGCAGGGCCCCGTACTCCTTGATCGCGTTGGTGAGCGCATATCCCCACCCGGGTGCGGATCAGGCCGCCGACCTGCTCGTCACCGACGACTGGATCCAGCACGATCGCCAGGATCTCGTCGAGCAGCTGCTGACGGTTCTCCCCGCCCGGGGCCGATCGGCTGAACCAGCTGAAACTTCCCGCTCCGCTACGAGGCCCTACGTTCCGGTACGAGCCGGGCTCCCGCACGAGCCGGGTTTCCGGGTGGGCCCGGGAGCGGGTGAAGATCGGTCCCGGACACGCGAAAGGCCCCTGGAGGGGCCTTTCGCACCGGCGGGCCGTTCCCGGCCCGTGAGTGCCGACGGGGCGGCGGCTGGAAAGATCAGTAGGGCGCGTTGGTCCTCTGGTTGTCCGGCCAGCCGGTGCCCGTGTCGTCGTGCTCGTCACCGTGCCAGCCGTTGGCGGAGCGCAGGAACGGCAACCGGTTCCTGGCCACGTCGCTCACCTTGGTCCTGGCCGCGCCCGTCGCCTTGGAGACCTTGGCGCCCATCAGCCCGGCCGTCTCCTGCACGGTGGGGTTGTCGGAGACCCGCTGGGCCAGCGCCTTGATCTGTTCGTAACGTTCCCGGCCGGCACGGCTCCCCAGGATGTAGCCGACCGCGAATCCCAGACCGAGCATCAGTCGATAACGCATGTCCACCTCCACAAGCATGTTCCGCGGACCCTGTCCTGTGATCACTCGCGGATCGCCTCGTCTCGCACCTACCCCGGAGTATCGATGCGACACACACCCATGGAGTGCGCTAATCTATTCCTGCGCCGCAAGGAACGGGGAACACCCGGCCCGACCAGCGCAAAGCGCAATCCCGTGTAGCTCAATCGGCAGAGCAGCCGGCTGTTAACCGGCAGGTTATAGGTTCGAGTCCTATCGCGGGAGCCAGTTGAAAGGCCCCGGAAGCCCCGCTTCCGGGGCCTTCGTCGTCTCCCGTTCCGATTCAGGTGGCCTCTCGCGTCGCGATTCGCCGGACAAACCACGGTGAATCACAGAAAATGAGGAACGCCGCGCCCGGTGCCGCCCTGATCGCGGCGAGTGAGCCGACGCGCGGTTGCCGCGGACAACAGCGATCGCAGCGGGGAAGGGCCGCCGCGTTCAGGGCACCGCGCCGCCCGGAACGGTCGTCGTGCCCGTGAGCCACAATTGGTGGTTTTTCTGTGCTGACCTGGCGAAGGTCCCGGCGGCGTGCGCCGGATCCGATCTATGACGTCCCCGGCATCCCTGATGTCCCTGATGTCCCTGATGTTCTCGGGGTCCCCGGGATCCCCGGGGTCCCCGGGATCCTCGGTGGTGTCCCCGAGGTGCCCCCGGTCGACGTGGCGGCGGCCGAGGACTACCTCGAGCTGTTCCACACGGAGAATCCCGGGGCGGGAGTCCTGCGGGAGCGCCTGCGCGAGGTCCGGCAGGAGATCGCCAGGACCGGGACGTACACGCACACTCCCGGCGAGCTGATCTTCGGTGCCAGGGTGGCCTGGCGCAACAGCGGCAGGTGCATCGGACGCCTGTACTGGCGCTCGCTGCGGGTGCGCGACCGGCGGCACGTCACCACGGCCGAGGGGATCGCCGTCGAGTGCGTGAACCACCTGCGGGACGCGGCGCCGAGTCGCCGGATCCGCCCGACGATCACCGTTTTCCCGCAGGACCGGCCGGGGGCCCCCGGGCCGCGGATCTGGAACGAGCAGCTCATCCGCTACGCCGGATACGCGATGGAGGACGGCTCCGTCGTCGGTGACCCCCGCTACACCGATTTCACCGCGATGCTGCGCGAGTTCGGCTGGCCCGGCGGTCCCGGAAGTCCCTTCGACGTTCTCCCGCTGGCGGTCTCGGTGGGGGACGGGCCGCCGCTGCTGTCCACGATCCCCGGCGACGCCGTGCTGGAGGTCGCGCTCTCGCACCCCACCCACCCGTGGTTCGAGCAGCTGGGACTGCGCTGGCACGCGGTGCCGGTCATCTCGAACATGTGCCTGGAGATCGGCGGGGTCTGCTACCGGGCGGCGCCGTTCAACGGCTGGTACATGGGTACCGAGATCGGCGCCCGCAACCTGGCCGACACCGACCGCTACGACCTGATGCCGTTGATCGCCCGGCGCATGGGACTGGACACAGAAAGCGACCGCTCGCTCTGGCGGGACCACGCGCTGGTGGAACTGAACGTGGCCGTCCTGCACTCCTTCGAGCGGGCGGGGGTGACGATGACGGACCACCACACCGAGTCCAGGCACTTCCTGATGCATCTCGAACGCGAGGAGAGGGAGGGGCGGGTCTGCCCGGCCGACTGGACCTGGATCGTTCCCCCCATGTCCTCCTCGGCCACGCCGGTCTTCCACCGCTACTACGAGGACCGGCTGCTGTCGCCGAACTTCGTCCACCATCCGGACTCCCTGGAGCGTGCACTCGGTCACCGGACTGCAACGGGGGGTTAATCCGGAGGAAACGTACCGGCGATGCACTTGCAGTGACCCACCTCATGGTGGGGCGCACCTAGGGTTCCGCCGCCGCCGACGCCGCGCGCCACGATCGTGAGGTCGTACGGCGTCGGCGCGGGACTGGTCCGAGAGGTGCAGGCGGCCACGCGGCCGTTCCACGGCGGGACAAAAGCCCGGGAGGCCGGCCGATCCCGGCTGCCCTCCGGCCGGGTTCCGAGCTGATCGGAGCTCCATGCACTGGCACCCGTCCGCTTCCGACCCCGCCCGCCAGGGCCCTTCCGGCGCGGCCCCCTCGGGGCCGGGCCGGTACGGCCCCGAGGCCCGCTTCGCCGTCGAGCGCGAGGCCGAACTGCCCACCACCAACTGGGAACGCGAGGTCGCCTGGGCTCTGGAGGTGGGTCTGCAGGGCGCCGACTCCATCGTCGACCGGCGCATCCCGACCTTCTCCCGGGGGGAGCTGCCGCACTTCGCGGGGATCAACACCTTTCTCAAGGCCCCGTACGTCGAGGACGTGCGGCGCTGCGGGGAGTACGACGTGGCGATCCTGGGCGCGCCGTTCGACGGCGGCACGACCTACCGCTCGGGCACCCGCTTCGGCCCGCAGGGCATCAGGAAGATCTCCGCCCTGTACGGGCCCTACAGCTTCGAGCTGGGGGTCGACCTGCGCGAGTCGATCACGATGGCCGATCTCGGGGACGTGTTCACCATCCCCGGCAACATCGAGAAGACCTTCGACCAGATCTCCAAGGCCGTCTCGCACGTCTACTCCAGCGGGGCGTTCCCGGTCGTGCTGGGCGGCGACCACTCCATCGGGTACCCGACCGTGCGCGGCGTGGCCGAGCATCTGTCGGGCAACCTCGGGATCATCCACTTCGACCGGCACGTGGACACCCAGGAGACCGACCTCGACGAGCGCATGCACACCACGCCGTGGTTCCACGCGACCGACATCCCCAACGTGCCGCCGCAGAACCTGGTGCAGATCGGCATCGGCGGCTGGCAGGCGCCCCGGCCGGGGGTGAAGGTCGGCCGCGAACGCGGCACCACGATCATGACGGTCACCGACTGCGTGGACATGGGCATCGAGGCGGCGGCCGAGCGCGCGCTGGAGGTCGCCTGGAAGGACGCCGAGGCCGTGTGGCTCTCCTTCGACGTCGACTGCCTGGACGCCGCGTTCGTCCCCGGCACCGGCTGGCCGGAACCCGGCGGCTTCCTGCCGCGCGAGGTCCTGAAGTTCATCCAGATCATCGCCGACGCGGCGCCGCTGGCCGGGATCGAGGTCGTGGAGTGCTCACCGCCCTACGACAACGCGGAGATCACCTCGTTGATCGCCACCCGCGTCATCTGCGACACCCTCGGCTGCCTGGTCCGTTCCGGGCACCTGCCCGCGAGGAAGGGAGCCTCCTGATGCTCCGCCGCCCGCTCGTCACCCTCCGCTCACTCGGCCTGTTCGGTTCGCGGCGTTCGTCCCGTCCGCGCGGCTCGTTCCCCTCGTTTTCCCGGCCTTGGTCGCTCAGGTCGCCGCTCTCGCTTCGCCTGCTCGTCCCGCTCTGCCTGCTCGCCGCCTGCGCGGCGTGCGCGTCCACCCCGGGAGGGGGCGCCGAGCCCGCCGCCTCCGGCGGGAAGAAGACCCTCACGCTGGGCTTCTCCGCCTGGCCCGGCTGGTTTCCCTGGCAGGTCGCCCAGGAGAAGGGGTTGTTCGCCAAGAACGGCCTCGAGGTCGAGCTGAAGTACTTCGACAGCTACACCGACAGCCTGACCGCGCTGGCCACCGGCAACGTCGACGCCAACAGCCAGACGCTCAACGACACCATCGCCTCGGTGTCCGGCGGGGCGAAGCAGACGATCGTGCTGGTCAACGACAACTCCACCGGCAACGACCAGATCATCGCCAGGTCCGGCGTCTCCACGGTGGCCGACCTGAAGGGCAGGACCGTCGCGGCCGAGCAGGGGACGGTCGACCACTACCTGCTGCTGCTCGCGTTGCGGAAGGCGGGGCTGACCGAGAAGGACGTCACCTTCAAGCCGCTGCCGACCGACGCCGCCGCCGCGGCCTTCAAGGCGGGCCAGGTGGACGCGGTCGGCGTGTTCGCGCCCTTCACCACCACCGCTCTGGAACTGCCCGGTTCGACGGCGATCGCCACCTCCAAGGACTTCCCCGGGGCCATCCCCGACCATCTGGTGGTGGCCGCCTCGCTGGTCGCCGAGCGGCCGCAGGAGGTGCAGGCGCTGGTGAAGACCTGGTTCGAGACCCTGGAGTGGATCGCCGCCAACAAGGCCGACGCCACCGCGATCATGGCCAGGCGGGCGGGGGTGAGTGAGGCCGACTACGCGAGCTACGACGCGGGGACCACGATCTTCTCCCTGGAGGACAACCTCGCCGCCTTCGAACCCGGTGACACCGGCGATCACCTCGGCCACCAGGCCGCCCTGATCGCGAAGTTCCTCGTCGACTCGGGCCTGGCCGACACCGAGCCCTCGCTGGACGGCCTGTTCGAGCCGAAGTTCGTCAGGAGTCTCAAGCCGTGATCCGTCAGGAGCCGCAAGCCGTGAGAGCTGCGAGAGCGGGAGCGCCGACATGGAGACAACGCCGGGCGACGACCGGTTGTTGCCGGGGCGGGTCCGGCTCGCCCTGCTCGCCACCCGGAAGGTCGAGGCCCTCATGAGCGCGCGGACCGCGGAGCCCGTCGCGTCTCCCGGCGCGGGGCGGCAGGACTGGGAGCCGCTGCCCCGGCGCTCGGACCGGCAGGGACGCCTCCGGGGACGGCGCCCCGGCTCTGGTTCCGGCCCGTCCGGCGCGAACCCGTCCGGGGGGAAGGGCCGGTCCGCCGCGGAAGGCCGATTCCCCGGGAAAGGCCGATCAGGCGGGGGCCCGTCCGCCCGGGCCCGCTGGGGCCTGCGGGCGGCCTCGGTGCTGTTCCCGCTCGCCCTCTGGGCCGCCGTCAGCACGGCGGGACTGGTGGATCCCACCTTCCTGCCCTCGCCGCTGGCCGTCCTGGAGGCGTTCGCGGAGATGCTGGGTACCGGACAGCTGCTCGACGACACCCTCGCCAGCCTCGGCAGGGTCGGTGCCGGGTTCGGGCTGGCGGTGCTGATCTCGGTGCCGCTGGGCGTCGCCATGGGCACCTCGGCCGTGGCGCTGGCGCTGCTGGAACCGGTCGTCGGCCTGCTCCGCTACATGCCGGCCGCCGCCTTCATCCCCCTGCTGATCATCTGGCTGGGCCTCGGCGAGCCCTCCAAGATCGCGATCCTCGTGCTGGGCGTGGTGTTCTTCAACACGCTGATGGTCGCCGACGCCGTACGGCGGGTGCCCGGCGAGCTGGGCCAGGCCGCGGCCACCCTCGGCGCCCGGCGCGGTGAGATCCTCAGGAAGGTGACCTGGCCGTACGCGCTCCCGGCGGTCGTGGACGCGGCGCGGATCAACGCCGCCGCCGCGTGGAACTTCGTGGTGGTGGCCGAGCTCATCGCGGCCGAGTCGGGGCTCGGCTACCGGATCGTCCGGGCCCAGCGGTTCCTGCAGACCGACAAGATCTTCGCGGTGCTCATCGTGATCGGGGTCGTCGGCCTGCTGATCGACGTCGCGCTGCGCGTCCTGCGCGACCGTCTCGGGAGGTGGGTGGTGTGAGGTCCACGTCACGAGTGCCGGGTGACCGTTCCGGGAGGTGGGCGGCATGACCCTCGTGCTGAGCGGCGTGGCCAAGGACTACGGCACCACGCGCGTCCTGGACGGCATCGACCTGTCGATGGAGCCTGGCGAGTTCGTGTGCGTGGTCGGGGCGAGCGGCTCCGGCAAGTCGACGCTGCTGTCGTTGATCGCCGGGCTCACCCCGGCGAGCGCGGGATCCATCTCGCTCGACGGGGCACCCGTCACGGGCCCGGGGCCCGAGCGCGGGCTGGTCTTCCAGTCGGGCGCGCTGTTCCCCTTCCTCACCGTCGCCGAGAACGTGGCCTTCGGGCTGCGGCTGCTGCCGATCTCCCGGGCGGACCGGGAGCGGCGGGTCCGCTGGTATCTCGGCGAGGTCGGGCTGTCGTCCCTGGCGGGCGCGCTGCCCCGGCAGCTGTCCGGCGGGCAGCGCCAGCGGGTGGCGATCGCCAGGGCACTGGCGTGCGAGCCGGCCGTGCTGCTGCTGGACGAGCCCTTCGGGGCGCTGGACGTGCAGACCAAGGAGGACATGCAGCTCTTCCTGCGCGAGGTGTGGCGCGACACGGGCACGACGGTGCTGATGGTCACCCACGACGTGGAGGAGGCCGTCCTGCTCGCCCAGCGGGTGCTCGTCTTCGCCTGCGGTCCCGGCAGGGTCGCCGCCGAGGTCCCGATCGGCCTGCCCGCCTACCGGGCCCTCGCGGTCAAGCGCACCTCCTCCTTCCTCGGCCTGCGTGCCACGGTCGAGGATCTGGTCCGCTCGCACATGCTGACGCCGGAGAGGGAAAAGGTGTAGAACGATATTCTGTGGCTCTCCGGGCGGGGAGCCCCGATGGGCTTCCGAGGGGGATGCGGCATGGTCGATCTGGTGCTGTCGTCGATCGAGCGGGGCGTGCTGACGCTGACGTTCAACCGCCCGGACCGGCTCAACGCCTGGACCGACGAGATGGGCCGCCGCTACTTCGACCAGCTGGCCGAGGCCGAGAAGAACCCCGAGGTCCGGGTGATCGTGGTCACCGGCGCGGGGCGGGGTTTCTGCGCCGGTGCGGACTTCCAGACGCTCACCGCCCTGCAGGACGGCTCCTACGCGGGGCGGCCCGACCCGCGCCCCACCACCTTCCCGACCACGATCCGCAAGCCGATCATCGCCGCCGTCAACGGCGCCTGCGCCGGGCTCGGCATGGTTCACGCCCTGCTCTGCGACCTGGTCTTCACCGCCGCCGAGGCCAAGTGGACCACCGCCTTCGCCCGGCGAGGCCTGATCGCCGAGTACGGCATGTCGTGGGTCCTGCCCCGGCTGGCCGGTCAGGCCAGGGCCATGGACTTGCTGCTGTCGGGCCGCACCTTCACCGGCGCCGAGGCGTACGAGCTGGGACTGGCCGGCCGCTCGGTGCCGGGGGAGAGCCTGATGGGGGAGACGCTGGCCTACGCCCGCGAGCTGGCGACGTACAGTTCCCCGGCCTCGATGGCCGTGATCAAGCGTCAGGTCTGGGGTGACTGGCAGCAGAGCCTGGAGGCGTCGGAGTCGGCCGCGACGCGTCTGATGGCCGAGTCCTTCGGCCGGTCGGACTTCGTCGAGGGCGTCGCCAGCTTCGTCGAGCGCCGCGCACCCGGCTTCCCGCCCCTGTAGTCCCCCGCGGTCCCGCTGGGGTCCTTCGCGGGCGGGGCCGGCGGCCTTCCGTTTCGTCGAGTGCGGGACGCCGTCGAGTGCGGGACGTCGCCGGGCCGCCGGGCCGGGCCGGCCTCCGGCTTGAGGGGCGCGGGGGCACGAGGGGTGCGGGGGCGTCCCGGATCAGGCGGGCGGTTTTCCGGTCACGAGCACCGCGACGCCGTCGAGGATGCGGTCCATGCCGAAGGCGAACTCGTCGTCGGGACCGCCCGACATGTCGAAGACCCGGGCTTCGAGAAGCTCGTGGATCTCGGGGAAGCGCTCGGCGTCGGTGAGCCTGGCGAGTGACCGGGCGTAGCCGGACAGCGCCTCCTCGTCGGTGACCTGGGAGGCGTCGAAGGCATCCTGGAGGTCGGCCAGCAGCGCCACCTCGGTCCTGACGAAGCCGTTGACCAGCAGCAGCGCCGCCAGCTTCGTATCCGGGTTGAGCCCGGTGCCGCGCAGGCAGCGCAGCCCGGCCTCCAGCCAGGCGACGTGGTTGGGCATGATCCCCGGGCCCGTGATGGGGATGCGTAACGACCATGGGTGCTTCTGCAGGGAGGCGCGCATGGCGGCGGCCCACCGGTGGACGCCTCGGCGCCAGTCGTCGCCCGGCTCCGGAAGCAGGGGAGGCGGGCCGAGCACCGCGTCCGTGATGAGCATGAGCAGGTCGCCCTTGGAGGTGACGTAGCGGTAGAGCGCCATCGTGGAGACGCCGAGCTCGGCGGCGATCTTGCTCATCGAGACCGCGGGGAGTCCCTCCGCGGAGCCCACCCGCAGGGCCGCCTCCACGATGTGCTCCAGGCTCAGGGTGCGTTTGGGTCCCTTGCCGGGCCGCTCGCGCAGCCCCCAGGCGATCTCCACGCTTTCCGGCACTTCCATCGCGCTCCCGGGCTTGACCGTCCTTTCCTGCGAGTGTATACCTTACGCAATACAGCGTATGCCATAAACAGTAGAGCGTACGCCATACGCAGGAGGGGTAGTGGAACCAGCGATAGAGGTCGTCGGCCTCACCAAGTCCTACGGCCGGGTCGCCGTCCTGGCCGGTGTCGACCTGCGCGTCGCCAGGGGCAGCGTGTACGCGCTGCTCGGTTCGAACGGCGCGGGCAAGACCACGACCGTGCGCATCCTGGCGACGCTGGTCAGGCCGGACGCGGGGCGGGCCACGGTGGCCGGGTTCGACGTCGTGCGCGACCGCCGCCGGGTCCGCCGCGCCATCAGCCTGACCGGCCAGCACGCGGCGGTCGACGAGCTGCTGACCGGCGAGGAGAACCTGCGGATGATGGGCCGCCTGTCCGGCCTGTCACGCGCGGCGGCCCGCCGCGGGGCGGCCGAGCTGCTGGAGCGGTTCGACCTGGTCGAGGCGGGGAGGCGGCGGGTCGGCACGTACTCGGGCGGCATGTGGCGACGGCTGGACCTGGCGGCGGGGCTGGTCGGCGCGCCGTCGGTGATCTTTCTCGACGAGCCGACCAACGGTCTCGACGTGCGGAGCAGGCAGGCGATGTGGGAGGTGATCACCCAGCTCACCGGCTCGGGCACCACGGTCTTCCTGACCACCCAGTATCTGGAGGAGGCCGACAGTCTGGCCGACAGGATCGCGCTGCTCGACGGCGGGCGGGTGGTGGCGGAGGGCACCGCCGACGAGCTCAAGGCGAGGGTCGCCGCCTGGCGGCTGGACCTCGTCCTGTCCGACGCGCGGTCGTTCGCCGAGGTGACGCGCCTTCTCGGGGCGCGGGCCGTCCACGCCGATCTCGCCACGCTGACCGTCGGGGCGGCCACCGACGGGAGCGCCACGGGGATCCGCGCCCTGCTGGACGAGGTGGACCCGGGGCGCTCGGCGGTCGAGAGGTTCACCGTGCGCGGCGCCACGCTCGACGACGCGTTCCTCGCGCTGACGGACAGGGAGCGGGCCGGTGTCTGAACTCGCCGCCTGGCCGGTGATGACCGGCCGTGCCGTCCGCCTGTCGCTGCGCAACCTCGACGCGCTGCTCACCTCGTTCCTGATGCCCGTCCTGGTCATGCTGCTGTTCGTCTACCTGTTCGGCGGCGCGATCCAGACCGGCACCGACTACGTCACCTACGCCGTCCCCGGCATCCTCGTCATGTGCGCCTCCTACGGCGCCTCCCTGACCGCGGTCGCCGTCAGCCACGACATGAGCCGGGGGATCGTCGACAGGTTCAGGTCGATGGACGTCGGCGGCGGGGCGTTCCTGGGCGGGCACGTGGCCGCGAGCACCGTGCGCAACCTCACCTCGCTCGCCATCGTGTTCGCCGTCGCGTTCCTGCTCGGCTTCCGGGCGGACGCGGGGCTGTCCGGCTGGGCCGCGGCGGCAGGGGTCCTGGTGGTGTTCGTCCTGGCCATGTCCGCGGTCTCGGCCCTGGTCGGCCTGCTGGCCAGGACACCGGAGGCCGCGGGCGCCTTCACCTTCCTGGTGATGTTCCTGCCCTACCCGAGCAGCGCATTCGTCCCGGTGCACACCATGCCCGCGTGGCTGCACGGGTTCGCGGAAAACCAGCCGGCCACGCCGATCATCGAGTCCGTACGCGGCCTGCTGCTCGACCGGCCCGTGGGGAGCGACCCGTGGAAGGCGCTGGCCTGGTGCGGCGGTTTCCTGCTGGTCTCGACGGTCCTCTCCGGCAGGATGTTCCGCCGCCGCGCCAGCTGAGGTCGCGGGGGTGCCGGGGGCGGTGGGGGTGGCGCCGCCCCCGGTGCCCCCTCGCCGCCCCAGATGCCCCCGGTGCCCCCGCCCATGGTTCAGCCGACCAGGGTGAGCCAGCGCGGCGCGTCCCCGAAGGGGGCGGTGCGGGAGGTGACGGCCTCCATCAGCCAGGCGGCCGAGGCGCGGGCGTTCTCGACCACGTCGGGCGGGTAGGCGTACTTGACCCGGTGCTCCTCGAACTCGTCCTCGTCGTCCAGGAAGACCCGGCTCGGGCGGCCCTTCAGCAGGTTCCGGCGGGTCCGGATCACGTCGAGGTCCAGGTCGACCATGGTGACCTCGCCGTCTCTCCACTCCGGCACCGTGGAGATGTCGCAATAGATCTCGTGCTTGTTCGGGGCGGCGTTGAAGGCGGCCGTCCACCAGGCGTCGCGGGGGAAGAGCATCACGAACGGATGCGGCCAGGCGACCGCGGGACCGTCGCCCTTGTGACCACTGGAGCCGGCCACGCAGCCCGTCCACACCCCGTGCTCGTCCTCGCCGAGCAGCAGGCCGCGGTGGTGCCAGTGCAGTGACCCGTCGTACTTGCGGTAGACCACGTTCACGCTCTCGTAGGACATTCCACGACACTAAGTGGTCCCGCCCGGAAGTTCCCCGGGGGTCGGTAGTCGAGGTAGAGATCGCAGGCGCAGTCGAGGGCTTCTTGGGCGGTGCCGATGGGTAGCCCGGTCGGCAGGATCTGGTTCTCGTACTTGCCGCTACTGGCGAGGTAGAGGCCGAAGCCCCAGCTGGAGGCCGACCCGACTGCCAACACCCGCGTGAACCCCCGAAGGATTTACCGGCGAGACCACCAAGTGCCCCTGCGCAAACTGATCGCCAGGTCGATTTGGGAGATGTGGACCGTGCGAGTCCTCGCCCCATAAGGATGATCATCGCCCATAGGACCATGGCCTCGTGATGCTCGGATAAGCGCTCATAGTCCCGCACGCACCGCCTGCGCTGACAGTCCATGACAGCGTCCTCGGGTCTGGGAGAAACCGGAACGCGCCCTCCTGACGGCCGCGACCGCGTCATCGCCTACGACCGGCGTGGCTTCGGCCGCTTGAGCCGGCCCACTGCCGGCTACGGCACCTTCGCCGCCGACCTCAACGCCCTCATGGACGAACTCGACCGGCAGGACGCGGTGCCGGCCGGGTCCTCGATGGGCAGCGGCGAGGTGACCCGCTGCCTGGGTGCGGCGTCGACCGCTGATCGCATACGAGTCCTACGGGGTGCCGCCCCGGGCGGCGCGGCGGCGCTCGGTGAGCCGCCGGGCCTTGGCCATGTTGCCGCAGTCGGCCATGCGGCACCAGCGGCGGGAGCCGTTGCGGCTCTGGTCGAGGAACAGCCATCCGCAGCCGCCGTCGCGTATGGGGCAGCGGCGTATCCGGGGCAGGTCGGCCGTCCGCAGGACGTCGAGTGCGGCCTCGGCGACCCGGTCGGGTATCAGCATGGCGGGTATCGTGCCGTAGGTGAGCCGTACCTGCGGCGGGTCGCCTCTGTCGAGCACCAGCGCGGCTCTGGCAACTGCCCCGGCCCATCGCTCGTGCAGCACGACCAGCGCGGCCCCGGCCGCGATCGGATCCCCCTCGCCCGCGTCGTCCGCCGGCCCGCCGTCGGCGGGCCGGATCGTTGCGAGCACCACGAGGTGCAGCCCTTCCCGGATGTCCCGTACGGTGGCCAGCCCCGCCTGCGCCGACGCGGGATCGTCGTGCCACGCCTGGCCGGCCCGATCGTGCTCCGCGTCGCTGATCAGGCCTGCCCTGGCCGCCCAGCGCAGCAACGTGGGGGCGTCGGACAGATAGTCGTGGGGCGGCCCGCCGTCGAGCGGTACGCCTCGTTCGAGCGTGTTGACCAGATCGAGCGCGGGGTGCCCGCCGACCAGGGGAAGGTGTTCCACGTCGAGTGACATGCCCTTGAGGCTACCACTCAAGGCAGGCAAGGAGGTTGCACGGTTCGGTGCGTTGAGCATCGGATCACGTGACTCGGGCGCCCTCGGGCAGGGGGGCGGCGGCCGTGGCCGGTGCGCCCTTCCGCCGGCTGGACAGGACCGGCTCGGCCAGCACGATGGCGAACGCCGCCAGGCTGAGCAGCGCCCCGGCCAGTGCCGTGCTGCGCACGCCCGGACCGGGCAGGAGCACGCTGCCGAGGAACGCGCCCGCGGTGATACCCACATTGAACGCCATGGAGGTAGCGGCGCTCGCCATGACCGACTCGCCCGGCGCGTACACGAGCACCCGCGATCCCAGTACGGCGGTCAGGCCTGCGAGTGTGAAGCCGGACAGGGAGATCGCGATGACGGTCCCGACCGGGGAGGCGCCGAACGCGTACTGCCCGGCGAGCGCCAACGCCTGTAGGCCTATGAGCCCCGTCATGGTGCTCCAGCCGTGGCGGTCGACGAGGTAGCCCACCACGAACACGCCGGTCAGGCCCGCGATCCCGCGTGCCAGCAGAAGCGGGCCGATCGATGACTCGGTGAAGCCGCTGACGTCGCTCAGGAACGGGCTGATGTAGGTGAACGCCGTGAACGCGCCGGTGACCGCGACCGCCGTGGTGGCCACGATCGACAGGTACCGGCCGCGGTCGGGCGCGCTGCCCCGGTCCGCCGCGCCCTGCCCGGCGGGCGTGTCGGGCAGGACGGCCGCGATCGTGGCGAGGACGAGCAGGGCCAGGCCGCTGAGCGCGAGGAACGCCACCCGCCAGTTGGTCTGCTGGCCGAGCCACGTGCCGGCCGGGATGCCGGTCAGCGCGGCGCTGGAGGCACCGGCGTACAGGATGGACAGGGCCCGGCCGCGCACCTCGACCCGGAAGAGGCCGGCGGCGGCCGGCGTCACGATGGCCCAGAACAGCGCCTGGCTCAGCGCGGTCACCATCCGGGCGCCCATGAGCAGCCAGTAGTTCCCCGCCATGGCTGACAGGCAGGTCGCCACGACGAAGATGCCTAAAAGGACGCACAGCAGCCGCCGCCGGGGCAGCCGGCGAGTCAGTCGCGTGAGCGGCAGGGACACCAGCACGATGATCAGGCCGTATCCGGTGACCAGGAGTCCGACCGCTGACGGGCTGGTGCCGAGATCCTGGGCGATCAGGGGGAGCAGGCCGATGGGCAGCGACTCGGTGGTCACGTAGATGAACACGGCCAGGGTCAGGGCGGTCAGTGCGACGATCGCCGACTTGCTTCCGAAGCGTTCTTGCACGGGGTCTCCTCGGCTGGTTCACCACCGTTCTGGATGATGAAGGTAGCTTCTTCGTGTCGCCTCGCGAGAATATCCTGTTGGACATGAATGTAGACGTGTGTGTGCTACCGGTCAATACAATTTAGACGGTACACTGACGGCTGTGTCGGAGCCCGAGCGCGGGGCGGCTTCCGGCCATGTCATGCGCCTGGAAATTCAACAGGGTCGCAGGGGCGTGCCGGCCGGGTGGTCGAGCAGCGCACCCGGGGCCTGGGGAGGAGATGCCACCCGAGACCGAGCGTGACCGCCGGATCGCCGTTGTGTTCGAGCGCGCGATCAAGCCGGCGATCTCCGCCTCGACTGCTGACCCCCGACGAACTTCCGGGCGGGACACTAAGGCTTGACAGAGATCTATGTATTTCCTACCTTCTAAATAGGTTAAGAGTGTCAGTGAGAAGCCCCGGCCGGCTGACCGGCAACCCTCGCACCGCGCGGGGTGCCCCCGGGGGAGACCTGGCGGCACGGTGGGCGTGCCGCAAGCGCGGACCCCTCACCAGGGTTACGAGACATGCCCGGGAGCGCCACATGTCGAAGACCAGCACACCGGACCACGCGAGCCCCGTCGGCCTCGACACCCACGGCCACCACCGGCCCGGTGGCAGGCCCGGCCCGCGTTACCCCTTCCAGGGGTGGATCGGCACACCCGCCTTCCGCGAGAACACCGGCTTCACCGTCATCGCCCGTCCGTCGGGCGAGACCGACGCCTGGCGGATCCCGGTCGAGCCGTTGCACGCCGACTGGGACCAGCCGTACCGCAGAGCCGCCGTATGAGCGCCGCGATCGCCGTCGTCGGCGCCGGGCCGACGGGCACCTGCCTGGTGGAGCGCATCTGCGCCAACGCCGCCGACCTGCTCGGCTGGCCGTCGCTGGACGTCCACGTGATCGACCCCCACCCGCCGGGCGGCGGGCGCGTCTGGCGCCACGACCAGCCGGACCTGCTCTGGATGAACTCCACCGCCGCCGACGTGACGCTCTTCACCGACGAGTCGGTGCGCTGTGAGGGACCGATCCGCCCCGGACCCACGCTGGCCGAGTGGCTCGGCTGCGACCCCGGCAGGTTCGCCTCCCGCCCGGCACAGAACGGCTACCTCTCCCACGTCTTCCGGCAGGCGGTGGCGACCGCCCCGCGCGGCGTCCGGGTGCACGTGCACGCCGCCCGCGCCGTCGACCTCGCCGACGTCCCCGGCGGGCAGGCGGTGACGCTGGACGACGGCCGGACGATCGAGGCCGACGCGGTGATCCTGGCCCAGGGACACAGCGACGTGACGCCGACGAGGGAGGAGAGCGCGCTGGCCGATCTGGCCGCGCGCGGGGGGCTGCGCTACCTGCCCACCGGCTACGCGGCGGACCTCGACCTGGACGGTGTTCCCGCGGGGGAGCCGGTGATCGTGCGGGGGATGGGGCTGGCCTTCGTCGACCTGATGGTGCTGCTCACCTCGGGCCGGGGCGGCCGGTTCGTCCGCGAGTACGACGGGGAGCTGGTCTACCTGTCCAACGGGCGCGAGCCCCTCCTGCACGTGGGGTCGCGGCGCGGCGTGCCGTACCACTCCAAGACCGGTTACCGCTTCACCGGCGCCCGCCCGCCGGTGCCGCGCTTCCTCACCCGCGAGGCGCTGGGCGAGGGACCGTGGAACTTCCGCCGCGACGTGTGGCCGCTGGTCGCCAAGGAGCTGGCCTTCGCGTACTACCACGAGCTCATCACCGCCCACCCCGAGCGCGCCAAGCTGGGCTGGGCGCGGTTCGAGGAGGGCTTCGCCGCCGAGGAGTGGCGCAGCCTCAGGATGCGCAAGCTGATCCGTGAGGCCGTGCCCCGGCACCCGGACCGGCTCGACCTCGACCGGCTCGACCGGCCGCTGGACGGCATCCGGTTCGGCGACCAGGCCGGCCTGCAGAAGTGGATGCACGGCTATCTCGCCGCCGACCTGCGGCGACGTTCGGACCCGGCGCACAGCGCCGACCACGCGATGATCCTCGGGCTGCTCTCCGTCCACGGTGTCCTCGCCGAGTTGGGCGTTTCCGACCCGTGGTTCGGCGGGTTCTTCAGCTACGTCGCCAGCGGCCCGCCGGGACCCCGGCTGGAGGAGCTGCGCGCCCTGGCCAGGGCGGGGGTGGTCACCTTCCTCGGCGCGGACCTCAAGGTCGACCACCACGACGGGCGCTGGCGGGCACAGAGTCCCACCGTGCCCGGCGGCGTGACGGCCACCACCCTCGTCGAGGCCAGGCTGCCCGCGCCCAGCGTGAGCCGGGCCGTCGACCCGCTCATCGCCGCGCTCCGCGACCGGGGCGAGCTCGACGAGGAGTCGGGTCTGGTGAACGTACGGACCGCCGACCGCCGCCTGCTCGACAGGTCCGGCACCCCGCACCCCCGCAGGTTCGCCTTCGGCCCCTGGGTCGTCGGCGGCCGGGCCAGCGGCGGCTTCGCCAGGCCGCACCTCAACGCCCCGCTCTTCCGCCACGCCGACGCCCTCGCCCGGATCGTGCTGTCCGAGGCCGCCGGAACCCAGATACGACGGCACGTCGCATGAACCGCCCCGATCACCCCGATCACGCCGGTCGTCCCGGCCGGCGCCTCACCGAGCCGTCCGAGCCCGCCGTGGAAACGCACGCCGTACAGAGCGACGCCCTGATCGCCCGGGGGAGGAACGGCGAGTTCCTGCCGTGGCCGGCCACGTCCTGGAAGGTCTCCGAGGACGGGCTGACCTACACCTTCGAACTCCGCGACGACGTCACCTTCCACGACGGCGAGAAGTTCGACGCCGCCTCGGTGAAGGCCAACCTCGACCAGCTCGTCTCGCCCGGCTACAACGCCGCGGTCAGCGCCGTCCAGCTGCGCAACTTCGACGGGGCGGAGGCGACCGCGCCGCACACCCTGAAGGTCACGCTGAAGGCCCCCGACGGATTGTTCCTCGACTTCCTCTCCTCCCCGTACGCGGGCCAGGTTTCCCCGAAGTCGCTGAAGAGCGCCAAGGACCTCAAAGCGGGCGGCGTCGACGTGGTCGGCACCGGGCCGTTCATCCTCGACCGGTTCACCCCGGCCAGGAGGTCCACTACAGGCGCAACCCGAACTACGACTGGCCGCCCACCGGCGCCGCCCACCAGGGTCCCGCGCACCTGGCCGACGTCACGTACCGCTTCCTGTCCGAGGCGGCGGTACGGGTCGGCGCGCTCAACTCCGTCTACCAGGGCACCGCCAAGCGGGCCTGGAGCGTCATCGGCCAGGGCAGCCCGCAGTTCTACGACCCCTCGCTGGAGAAGACCTTCGGCAACGACCCGGCGCGGGCCAACCGGCTGCTCGACGAGGCGGGCTGGAAGAAGCGCGACGCCGAGGGCTTCCGGGTCAAGGACGGCAAGAGGCTGACCGTGCGCACCGTCAACGCCGCGCCGTTCGTCCGCGACCGCCGTGACATCCTCGCCCAGGCCGTCCAGGCGGCCGTCAAGCAGAGCGCGGGGATCGACTTCCAGGTCAAGATCGTGGGCCAGGGCGCCGCGCAGAAGGCCGTCGACGACAACGAGTACGAGATCTTCGAGAACTCGCGCGGCGACACCGACGCCGGGGCGGCGCTCATCCTGATCCTGGCGAAGGACGCCGCGATCAACCGCACGAAGTTCGGGAACGCCGAGCTGGACAAGCTGCTCGCCGACGCGTCGGCCGTCTCCGACCTCGCCGAGCGCAAGGAGCTCTACGCGAAGGTGCAGAAGACCGTCGTCACCGACGAGGCGCTCCTGCTCCCGCTCTACGTTCCCGCCGACCAGATCGCCTACCGTGCCTCGGTCACCGGGATCACCTTCGAGCCGGTCTCCGGCACTCCCAACAGTGCTTACGACGTCCGGACAGGGACGTGAGCACTCTCACACTCACCCGGCGGCGGGGGCTGGCCGCCGCCGGGTGGCTCGGCCCGTGGCCCGGCGGCTCGGAGCGGGCGTCGCCGTGCTCTGGGCCGCCGCCACCGCGGCCTACCTCGCCCTGATGTTCGCCCCCGGCGACACGGTCGACGTGCTCGTCGGCGACGGCCTCGACACCCCCGAGCGGCGGGCGCAGATCATCGCCGAGTGGGGGCTGGACCGCTCCCCGCTCAGCAGTACGGCGGCTATCTGCTCCGCCTGCTGCAGGGAGACCTGGGCCGCTCCTACATCCTGCAGCGCGGCGTCGGCGACGTCCTGGCCTCGCAGATCTGGCCGACGATCCAGCTCGCGCTCACCGCCGCGCTCTTCGGGGTCATGCTGGCCCTGGTGCTCGCCCTGGCCACCGCGGGCCGCCGCCCCCGGCTCGGCGGCCTGGCCGGGCTGTCCCCCCGCTACATCGACGAGTTGCTCAGCCGCCTGTTCGACGTCGTGGCGACCTTCCCCGAACTGCTGCTCGCCCTGCTGGTCATCGCCATCACCGGTCCCGGCACCGGCAACGTGATCCTCGCGATCGGTATCGCGCAGGTCCCCAACCACGCCCGGGTGATCCGCGCGCAGACGTTCGTGGTGCGCCGCTCCGGCTATGTCGAACAGACGGTCACCTTCGGGCCGGCCAGGTCGGCACTGGTCGCCCGCCACGTGCTGCCCAACGTGCTGGGCCCGCTGCCGGTGCTCGCCACGATCGGCATGGGCACCGCCATCATCGCCACCTCCGGGCTCAGCTTCCTCGGCATGGGCCCGCAGCCGCCCAGCCCGGAGTGGGGCTCGCGCTGCGCACCCCGCTGCCGGAGCGGACCGTGGACCACACCGCGCCGATCCTGGAGGTCTCGGGGCTGTCGGCCGCGTACGGCTCGCGCACGGTGGTCGACGACGTGTCCTTCGAGGTCTACCCCGGTGAGACGCTCGGCATCGTGGGAGAGTCGGGTTCGGGGAAGACCACGGTCGCCCGGCTCGTCCTCGGACTGCTCGAACCCGCCTCGGGGGAGGTCCGGCTGGGCGGCGAGCCCTGGTCGGGGATCCGCGAGCGCAGGCGGCGTTCCCGCAGGTCCCGCATCCAGGTGATCTCCCAGAATCCGCTCGACTCCTTCGACCCCCGCTACACGGTGGGCCGCCTGGTGGCCGAACCTCTCCGCGGCGTCTTCTCCGGGGACGGCCCCTCGCGCGGCGTCTTCTCCGGGAGCGCATCTTCGGGCGGTGCCCCTTTCGAGCGCGGCTCCTCGCGCGGCATCCCTCCCGGCACGACTACACCCGCGAGCTGCTCGGCGCGGTGCCCAAGCTGGTGCCGGCCGAGCCCTGACGGAGGCGACGGATGTCGGGCAGGGCCAGCAACCCCAGGCAGGAGATCGCCAGCAGCGCCGCCGCCCCGTACAGGGTGGGGGCCGTGCCCACCGCCCCGGCCAGGGGCCCGGCCAGCGCCATGCCGAGGGGGGTCAGCCCGAGGGAGAGCAGCCAGTCGTACGCGGACACCCGTGAGATCGCCTCGGCCGGGATGTGCTCCTGCACGGCGGTCTCCCACATGGGGGACATGAAGGCCAGGCCGCCGGTCATCAGCCCGTAGGCCACCGCGACGATCAGCGCGGGCGCCTCGGCGGCGAGCAGGACCAGGGGCAGGGCGCCGAGCGTGAGCGCGACGTTGGCCACGACCAGAGGCCTTCGCGGCCTCGCCCGCAGCGCCAGCAGCGCGCCGCACAGGGCGCCGACCGTGCCACCCTGCACGATCGTGCCCCAGGCGAGCTCGCCACCGAGGCTCGTGACGGCGATCACGGGCCCGATCGTGATCAGGGCGCAGCGGCTGAGGTTCCACAGGGAGTGGCCGACGAGGTTCGTCCAGTACCACCGGTGGCGGCGCAGCTGCGACCAGCCTTCGGCCAGCTGCCTGACGAACCGCTCGCGCGGCGCGGGCGGGATCGGCGCGATCCGGAGCCGGCCCAGCAGCACCGCGCTGGCCGTGAACGTCACGGCGTCCAGGAGCAGTGCCCAGCCGGGCCCGACGGTCAGCGCGAGGGCGGTGGCGATCCCCGGGCCGAGCAGCATGGACCCGCGCTGGGCGATCGCCATGAGTGCGTTGGCCCGGGGAAGGTGCTCCGCCGCCACGGTGGCGGGCACCAGGCCGGTCGTGGCGGGCAGGAAGAACGCGGAACCGGCCCCCGAGACGGCGGCCAGCGCCGCCAGGTGGACGATGTCGACCGTACCGGTGATCAGCTCGAGGCCCATGGCGGCATGGGCGAGCCCGCGCACCACGTCAGCGCCCATCATCACGCGACGGCGCGGGAGCCGGTCGGCCCACACGCCGCCGGGCAGCATCAGCGCCACCGTGGCGATCGACTGGGCGGCCAGGACCACCCCGAGGTCGGTGGCCGAGCCCGTCGCGGTGACGATCGCCAGCGCGAGGGCCACGACGGTGATGGAGTCGCCGATGTGCGAGAGGGTCTGGCCGGTCCACAGCAGGCGGAAGCGAGGATCTCGCAAGGGGGCCAATGAGTCACGCGAAGGGGTCATGGATGGAAAGTTACTACGAAAACATAATATATGCATCCGTATTAAGGGCGATGCGGCGTCGACGACGACTCGACGGAAGGCGGCGTTACCCTTTGGGCATGCCAGAGCCTGATTCCATCGACCGGCACATCGCGCACTGGTCCCGCGAGCTGTCCGACCTCGATCCGCAGGTCGAGGGGATCATCACGCGTATGCAGGCGCTCGTGCGGCTGCTCAAGCGGAGCAAGGACGCCTGGCTGAGCGAGGGAGGGCTCAAGCCCTGGGAGTTCAACGTCCTCCACCACCTGGTCGCGGCCGGGCCGCCCTACCGGGTGACCCCTTCCCTGCTGGCCGGATGGCTCGACACCCACCCGGCCACGCTGACCAACCGGCTCGACCGGCTGGAGCAGGCCGGATACGTCGACCGCGTGCACGATCCCGGCGACCGCCGCCGCCTGCTCGTCGCGCTGACCCCCGCCGGGCGCGCTGTCTGGCAGGAGCGCATGGACCAGGGCGACCTCTCGGAGCGGGAGCTGCTCGGCCCGCTCGACCCCGAGGAGCGCGAGGTCCTCGACGATCTCCTGCGCCGGATGGTCCGGAACGCGGAGCGGGACGGCCCGCCGCTGATGCCCGACTGGCCGTCCGGGCCGGATCCGGCTCCGGGGGCGGATCCGGGTTCGGGGTCGAGGGCGGAGGTGGATTCGGCGGCGGGGCCGGGTTCCGGTGCGGGCAAGGGATCGAGCCGGCCTGCCGGGTGACCTCGGAAGTGGAGACGGCCGGTCGGGTGACCTCGGAACCGGTTCCGAGGTCACCCGACCGGCCGTCGGATGATCCTGTGCGCGGGAGGGGGTGGGGCGGTCAGAGCAACCTGCGGGCTCCCGCGGCCGGGGTCGCCGGGTAGATCTCCGGCGCGGCCCAGCCGCGCTCGGCGTAGGCCCCGGTCACCGACTCCCGCACGGACTCCACCCGGTCGTCGGCGACCAGCGCGATCGCCGACCCGCCGAACCCGCCCCCGGTCATCCGCGCCCCCCGTGCCCCGCCCCTGACCGCCGACTCCACGGCCACGTCCAGCTCGGCGCAGGACACCTCGAACTGGTCGCGCAGCGAAAGGTGGGAGGCGTTCAGCAGCGACCCGATCTCCCGCACCGCACCGGCTCGCAGCATCCCGATCACCGCCTCCACCCGGTGATTCTCCGTCACCACGTGCTGGGTGCGCCTGCGCTCGTCGCCACTCAGCCGCGCCAGGGCGCCCGCCAGGTCCGTGACGTCGCGCAGCGCGTCGACGCCCAGGTGCTTGGCGGCGTTCTCGCAGTCTCTGCGACGGCGGGCGTACTGCCCGTCGGCGAGCTCGTGGTGCACCCCGGTGTTGATGATCAGCAGCTGCAGGCCGTGACTCGCCAGGTCGAACGGGATGTTCCTGGTACCGAGGCTCCGGCAGTCCATGAACAGCGCCTTCCCCTCCTCGCCGAGGGCGGAGGCCGCCTGGTCCATGATCCCGCACGGCATGCCCACGAAGTCGTTCTCGGCCTTCTGCGCGGCGAGGGCGATCTCCATCTTGGTCAGGCCGAGCCCGTACAGCTCGTTCAGCGCGGTGCCGACGGCCACCTCCAGCGCCGCGCTCGACGACAGTCCCGCCCCCCGGGGCACGTCCCCGTCGATCACCACATCCGCACCGCCGACCGAGCGTTTCCGGCCCTGCCCCTGCCCCTGCTCCCGCCCCGCTTCGCCGATTGCCCAGAACACCCCGGCCACGTAACGGGCCCAGCCCTCGGCCTCCTCCAGCGTCGCCAGCGTCACCGGCCCGCCTGCCTGCAGCGACCGCAGCCTGACCACACCGTCCTCGCGCGGCGACACCGCCGCGGTCACCCCCCACGGCAGCGCGAACGGTTGACCCGCCCCGGGGCGTGCCACACCCCGTCCGGTTCCGTGCCGTACGAGTCCCTGAAAGCTTCAACAACGCGCATGATCCAACACTCCTCAACAAGGTTCACCAGTAGGGTAGCGAGTCCGCCGGAGCCCGGTTCCATTGAAGGTCACATCTTGAACCCGTCCCGCCCGGCAGGTGTGCGAACAGCGTCTACGTTTGGTTGAATGCCGCGTACGGCGTGCGCGAGGGGCGGTAGCTCAGCCGGTTAGAGCAGGGGACTCATAATCCCTGGGTCGCGGGTTCGAGTCCCGCCCGCCCTACCCCCGCTGATCACACGAAAAGCGCCCTCGACCTGCGTGTTCGAGGTCGAGGGCGCTTTTGTTGTGTCCGGCTGTCACCGATCGCCGTCGGTCCCCGGCGGTTGGCCGTTGCCGGACACGTGCCGAAGTCCGGCAACGGCGCTCGGGGCGGGGACCGTGCGGTACGAGGGTCAGGGGCGCAGCAACTGGACGATGGCGACGGTGCCGACCGCCACGATGAGGCCGCGCAGCACCGCGGGGCTGAGCCGGCGGCCCACTCTGGCCCCGATCGAGCCGCCGAAGGCGGAACCGGCCGCGATGAGCGCGACGGCCGTCCAGTCGAAATCCGCGGAGAAGAGGAAGAATGTCGCGGCGGCGGTGTTGACGACGGCGACGAGGACGTTCCTCGCGGCGTTGAGGCGTTGCAGGGTCTCGTCGAGGAACATGCCCATCAGGGACATGTAGATGATCCCTTGGGCGGCGGAGAAGTAGCCGCCGTAGACGCTGGCGAGTGTCAGTCCGGTGAGGAGCAGCGGGCCGCCGTCGGGGTGGGCGGCGGCGCCGGCGCGTTCGCGGCGCCGCCGCACGCTCCTGCCGATCCGGGGCTGAAAGATGATCAAGACGAGGGCGAGGCCCACCAGGGCCGGCACGATCCGCTCGAACGACGTGGCGGGCAGGGTCAGCAGAAGCGTGGCCCCCGTGAGGCCGCCGAGCAGGGCGCCGACGCTCATCTTCAGGATGCGCCGACCCTGGCCGCCGAGCTCCGCGCGATAACCGATCGCCCCGCTGATGGAGCCGGGGATCACGCCGAGGGTGTTGGAGACCGCGGCGGTGACGGGCGGCATGCCGGTGGCGAGCAGAACGGGAAAGGTGATCAGCGACCCGGAGCCGACGACGGTGTTGACGGCGCCGGCGCCGACGCCCGCCGCGAAGACGGCGAGCATCTCCCACGGCGTCACTCTGTCTCCTTCCTCGCGGAACCGGCGGTCATGCCCGGCCCGGCGACATGCGAGGGCGCTGCCGCATGGCGCACCGGCCTAAGCGCCCCGGATCCCTCGACCGATGGCCTGGTCGGACTCCGCCTCGATCAAGGAAGGTCCGGGCCCTTTTCACGATGAGGCGCCCAGGGCGTCGCGGGCGTCCATGAGGGCGAAGCCGAGCAGGTTCAGGCCCCGCCACGTGGCGGGGGAGGCGGCGCGTTCGTCGTCGGCGGCGAGCCCGATGCCCCAGACCCGGTCGACGGGGCTGGCCTCGACCAGGAGTCGGGAGCGGGTGCCGAACAGGAAGTCCCTCAGCTCGGGGTGCTCGCCGAACTTGGCGATGTTGCCGCGCACCACGATCTCGTAGCGGTGCTCGTCCCACACGGTCTCGTCGAAGCCGCGGACCTCGCGGCCGAGTTTCTTGGCCTCGCCGGGGTGCTCGGCGGCGAGGATCCGCGCGGCGGTCTCGCCGTCGCCGAACAGCCATGCCTTGTGCGCCATCATGTAGTGCTCGGCCGACCGGAAGTCGTGCCCCTCCGAGGTGAAGACGGCCTCCCACCACTGGCTGAGGCATCCGGCGCCGACCCCGCCGTCCCGCGGCGGCCGGTGGCCCCAGAAGAACAGATAACGCAACCGCTCCCCGTCTCGCTCGGCGGCGACGGCTTCGGCGACCGAGCGGGGGGCTCTGATGGGATCGGACACCGGTACACCGTGCCACGGGCGGCCGCCGGACGGCCACCGGGTTACCGGCTCGGCCGGGACGACCTCGGCGCCGGCCGCGGATGACCGGCCGTCCGGCATGATCACCGGCCGCGGATGACCTGCCTCCGAGATGATCACCGCGCACGTCGACGATGTCGATAATGGGACATGCCCTTCACCCTGAGCCACACCGTCGCGATCCTGCCGCTGCGGCGATGGTTGCCCCCTTCGGCGCTGGCGATCGGCGCGATGGTGCCCGACCTGCCGTACTACCTGCCGTTGCCCTTCTCCTCGAGGACCACCCACGGCTGGCTGGGCGCGTTGCTGGTGGATCTGCCCGTGGGGGTGGCGGTGCTCGTCGCCTTCAACCTGTTGCTGCGCGCGCCGTTGACGGCGCTCGCCCCGGACGGGTTGCGCGCGCGGCTGCCCGACCCGGCGCCGTCCGGGCGCGGGATCGCGGTGGTGGCCGCGCTGCTGGCAGGCGTCGCCACGCACCTGGTGTGGGACGGGTTCACCCAGGTGGGAGGCTTCGCCGTGGTGCACTGGCCGGCGATGCGCGTCTCGGTCGTCGGGGCGCACCGGGTGTTCAACGTGGTGATGTACGTCAGTTCGCTGGGCGGGCTCGTGGTCCTGGCCTGCTGGTTCGCCTTGTGGTACCGGCGCGCCGCCGTCACGCCGGGACGCCGGCCCGGCGTGACGGGGCGGTCGCGCGGGTGGGTCCTGGCCGCCGGGGCGGGCGCCGCGACCGTCGGCGCGGTCGTGCTGGGGAGCAGCGACCGTGCCGCGGTGAGCCTGTACGACCTGGTGCGGTGCGTGATCCTGGGCGGGATGATCGGGGGCGGCGTCGTCCTGGCCGGTTACGTGGTCGCGTGGCACGTGTGGTCGGCGGCGCGCTCCCGGCGGGCCGCGCCGCGACCGGATCGAATCGAGGATCACGCTCGTTGACGGTCCCGGGCCGTCCGCACGCGGCAACCGGGGCGATCGGGAGGGGGCGAACATCGGTGAGCCGGCCGCCGCGACCGGACGGTCCCGGGCCCCACACGTCTCGAGGTGGTGTCGCGCGGCGGTGGCGGGGTACCCCGTTCAGGGGGAAAACTCCAGCTCACGGTGCTTGATCAGCTCGGGAAGGACATGGACGATGCCTTTGCGGCAGCCCGGTCACACCGGGCGCGGAAGCCGGGATCTGGAGATCAACCCGATCTTCAGCCGGGAGCCCCTCCGGGTCCCGCGCCACGCCATGCCGGACGGGGAGATGGAGCCGGACACGGCCTACCAGCTGGTGCATGACGAGTTGATGCTGGACGGCAACGCGCGGCTGAACCTCGCGACGTTCGTCACCACCTGGGCGGAGCCGCAGGCGCTGAGGCTGATGGCCGAGTGCGTCGAGAAGAACATGATCGACAAGGACGAGTATCCGCAGACCGCGGAGCTGGAGAAGCGATGCGTGGACATCCTCGCCCGGCTCTGGCACGCCGAGGACCCCGACCGCGCAACAGGCTGCTCGACGACCGGGTCGAGCGAGGCGGCGATGCTGGGCGGTCTGGCGCTCAAACGGCGCTGGCGGCACCGGCGCCGCGCGAAGGGCCGCCCCGTCGACCGCCCCAACCTGGTGATGGGCGTCAACGTGCAGATCTGCTGGGAGAAGTTCGCCGACTACTTCGACGTCGAACCCCGGTACGTGCCCATGGAGGGCGATCGATACCACCTGAGCCCCGAGACGGCGGTCGAGGCGTGCGACGAGAACACCATCGGTGTCGTCGCCGTCCTGGGCTCCACGTTCGACGGCAGCTACGAGCCCGTCGCCGACATCGCGGCGGCGCTGGACGAGCTGCAGGCCCGCACCGGCCTCGACGTGCCGATCCACGTGGACGGCGCCTCCGGTGCCATGATCGCCCCCTTCCTCGACCCGAGCCTGCACTGGGACTTCCGGGTGCCGCGGGTGGCGTCGATCAACACCTCCGGGCACAAGTACGGCCTGGTGATGCCCGGAGTGGGCTGGGCGCTGTGGCGCGACTCCCCGGCGCTCCCCGACGACCTGGTCTTCCACGTCAACTACCTCGGCGGGGACATGCCGACCTTCGCGCTGAACTTCTCCCGGCCGGGCGCCCAGGTGGTCGCGCAGTACTACAACTTCCTGAGGCTGGGCTTCGACGGTTACCGCCGGGTGCAGCGGACGTGCCGGGATGTGGCGACCCGCCTGGCCGGGGAGATCGCCGAGCTGGGCCCGTTCGAGCTGATCACCGACGGCGGCCAGACCCCGGTGTTCGCCTTCCGGGTACGGAAGGGGGTCGGCGGCTTCACGGTCTTCGACGTCTCCGCCGCGCTGCGTGAGCGCGGCTGGCTGGTGCCCGCCTACACCTTCCCCGAGAACCGTACGGACCTGGCGGTACTGCGCGTCGTCGTCCGCAACGGCTTCAGCCACGACCTGGCCGATCTGTTGCTGGAGGACCTGCGCAGGGTGCTGCCCCGGCTGGAGGCTCAGGGCGAACCGCGCCGCACCGCCGATGACGCCGGAGGCTTCGCGCACGGTACCGAGAGCAAGAGCACTCGCCGTCACGGCCACGGCTGAAGGCGCGCGGCGGCGATCGAAGACGTCCGCGCCGGACGGGGGAGAACCGGCGCGGGCGGAGGACGAGGGAGAAGGAGAGATCGGGATGTGCCGTTTGTTCGGCATGAGCAGCGCGCCTCGGCGCACGTGTGCCACCTTCTGGCTTCTGGACGCGCCGGTCAGCATGAGCGAGCAGAGCCGCCACTATCCCGACGGGACCGGGCTGGGGTACTTCGACGCCGACGGCACCCCGGAGGTGCACAAGACGCCCGTCGCCGCCTACCGGGACCAGTGCTTCGCCGAGGAGGCCAAGGAGACGGAATCCGCCACCTTCGTGGCCCACGTACGTTTCGCCTCCACCGGTGGCCTGGAGAAACGCAACACGCATCCCTTCCTGCAGGACGGGCGGCTCTTCGCCCACAACGGGGTGATCGAGGGTTTGGACGAACTCGACGCGGAGCTGGGCGAGTACCGGGATCTGGTCGAGGGGGAGACCGACTCCGAGCGCTTCTTCGCGCTGATCACCCGTGAGACCAGGGCGCACGGCGGCGACGTCGCCGCCGGTATCGAGGCCGCCGCCCGCTGGGTGGCCGAGAACCTGCCCGTCTACGCCCTCAACCTGGTCCTCAGCACCCCGCGGGATCTGTGGGCGCTGCGCTACCCCGACACCCACCAGCTGTACGTGCTCCAGCGTGCCGCGGGCGGGTGCCGCGGCGGACGGCACCTCGACCAGAGCGGCACCGACGGCCGCATCCGCGTCCGTTCCCGCGACCTGGTGGATGTCCCCGCCTTCGTGGTCGCCAGCGAGCACATGGACGACCATCCCGACTGGTGCCCGATGGAGCCCGGCGAGCTGCTCCACATCGGACCGGGCCTCCACCCCACCCGCCGGATCGTGCTGCCCGACGAGCCCGCGCACCGGCTGAGCCTCGCCGACATGCGCCCCGAGGCCGCCGCCTCGCAGGTCGTGTGATCTCCGTACGGCCTGCGCCGGGACCGGGTTTCCCGGCGCAGCCGCCTGAGAAGCCCTAACCTTGGTGATCGTGGCAGAGTTGAGCAAGGCGGAGCTGGAGGCGTTGGCCGAGGAAGCCACCGTCGACGCCTACGATGAGCACGAACAGCTCTCGGGCTTCCACGTCATGATCGAGGAGCATCTGGCGATACCGTTCCAGACGAACGTGCTGGGTGTCGAGGTGACGGTCAAGAAGATCGATCTGCTCGCGGGGAGCGGCATCGTCGCGATCTGCGTCCGAGGGAAGCACCGGCAGACGATCGGCATTCTTGACCTCCCGCTGCCGGCTCCGCCACCTGAGGGTTCGAAGTGGATCGACGCCTATCGGCATTGGGCGCGCTGACGATGAGCGAATATCAGTACTACGAGTTCCTGGCGGTGGACCGTCCTCTGAACGCCCGCCAGCAGGACGAGGTCCGCGAGCTGTCCACCCGGGCACGGATCACCGCCACCAGCTTCACCAACGAGTACCACTGGGGCAACTTCAGAGGCGATCCGCGCCGGATGGTGGAGCGCTACCGAAATGCGGGCCAGTGCTCCGGCCTTCAGGCCGGGGGTGAAGGCCCGCGCGGGAGTGCCCGCTAGGGCGCGAGCGTGCCCTGACCTTCCTGGTCTTGCCGCTCGGCCCACCAGGTGCGGGAGACGACCACGACGCGAGGCTTCCCGTGTCGCTCCACGATCGTGGGTTCGCCGGTGAAGTGAGCGACGTCGATGCGTTGCCCCAGGCGGTCGCGGAGTCGTCGAACACTCATGCGTTCCGTCATGAACCATGGAACCCTTAGTACCGTGCAGCTTCGTTACCGGTACCGGCTCTACCCCGACGCCGCTCAGCGCCAGGCACTGGCGCGGGCGTTCGGGTGCGCGCGGGTGGTGTTCAACGACGGGCTGCGCGCACGAGCCGACGCCCGCAAGGCGGGCCTGGCCCACGTCTGCGACGCGGAGCTGTCCAGGCGTCTGACCGCCGCGAAGGCGACGCCGGAGCGGGCATGGCTGGGCGAGGTGTCCAGCGTGGTTCTTCAGCAGGCGCTGGCCGACCTGAACACCGCCTACCGCAACTTCTTCGCCTCCCTGTCCGGTCGGCGCCAAGGGCCGAAGATCGGCCCGCCCCGGTATCGGTCCCGCAAAGACAGCCGCCAGGCGATCCGGTTCACCCGCAACGCCCGGTTCGCCATCACCGCGGGCGGGAAACTACGACTGCCGAAGATCGGTGACGTGCCGGTCACCTGGTCACGCTCTTTGCCGTCGGAACCCTTATCGGTCACAGTGATCAAGGATGCGGCGGGCCGATACTTCGCCTCCTTCGCCGTTGAGACCGGTGATGAGCCGCTGCCCGAGACGGCGTCCGAGGTCGGCATCGACCTCGGGTTCACTCACTTCGCGGTGTTGTCGGACGGCCGGAAGATCGACAACCCGCGCTTCCTGCGGCGGGCGGCCAAGAAACTGCGCAGGGCGCAGAAAGCACTGAGCCGCAAGGCAAAAGGGTCAGCCAACCGCGGCAAGGCCGTCGTCAAGGTCGCCAGGGCGCACGCCCGGGTGGCCGACGCGCGCCGGGACTTCACACACAAGCTCTCCTCCACGTTGATCGGTGACAACCAAGCCGTCTACGTGGAGGACCTTGCCGTCTCGGGTCTGGCTCGCACCCGGCTGGCCAAGAGCGTGCACGACGCGGGCTGGTCGCAGTTCGTGGCCATGCTGGAGTACAAGGCCACCCGGTACGGTCGGACCTTCGCCAAGATCGACCGGTGGTTTCCGTCCTCCAAGCTGTGCTCGGAGTGCGGGAGCGTCGCCACCGCCCTGCCGCTGGGTGTGCGGGAATGGGCCTGCCTCTGCGGCGCGGTTCATGACCGCGACGTCAACGCCGCACGCAACATCCTGGCCGAGGGCCGACGAATCGTCGCCGCTGGACGGAAACCCGCCGCTGGGAGGCGGCGGGAGGCGGAGACGTTAAACGCCTGTGGAGGTGACGTAAGACCACCGCTCGCGGTGGCGGACGCCGATGAAGCAGGAAGCCACAGCGGTGCCGCATGACGCGGCACGGGCTGAATCCCCGGCCTTCAGGCCGGAGAGCGCGTCAATACGATGCCCATCTGTACCTGGCCAACTGGGGCACTCACCGGATAATGCTCCGGCTGCCGCGGACGCTCCTCGACATGGACGTCGCCGAGCGGTACTGCGTCGGGGACGAGATATCGGCGTGGGTTTCGGGCGAGCATCTCATTCTCGACCTGACCAGCGAAGACGAGTCGGGGGATTGGGACGAGGACGCCGAGAACTCCCTGTCGGCCGTCGTCGGTGTCCGTGCCGAACTCGGCGCGGGTGACCTGCGCCCTCTCTATATCGCCTGGCTGTCGGCCTTCGGCCGGTGGGAACGCGACGAGGACGCCTTCGACCACACCGCAGAGGACGAGCTCGAACCTCCGGTGCCGGCGGGGCTGGGGTCGCTGAGCGCGGGGCAGCAGGCCCTCGCCGACTTCCTCCGCCTTGACCCCGACCTGCTCGCGGTCGCGGCCGAGGCAAGCCCGGCGCCGGTCGTCGTGAAGGACGATCCGCGGAGGCTGGCCAAGGAGATCGCGAAGCTGACCGAGACCGAGAAGGACGAGTTGCTGCTGCGGGTCGTCCGGGACCAGGGTGCGCAGGTTCGGATGGAGCTGCTGCGCCGGTTTCGTGGCGAACCCGGGGGCGACACCGATGACCTTCCCCGGCGTAGCGTGGCCGAGCTGCTGGACGCCGCGGCGGAGCGTCGTCAGGAACGCGAACGCGAGGAAGCGGCCAGGCACGCGGCGCAGGAAGCCCGTCGCGAACGGGAGCGTGCCCTGGCCAGGGAGAGGAAGTTGGAAAAGCTGGCCGCGGACGAGGAGGGGGCCTGGCTGCGCGTCAACGAGATGATCGGCGTCAAGAAGGCCGGTGAGTACGACATGGCCGTCGAACTCCTGAGGGATCTGCGGACCCTGGCCGAGCGCGCCGACCGGCTCGGCGACTTCAGGCGGCGTTTCGCGCTCCTGCGGCAGGAGCATCTGCGCAAGCCCAGTCTCATCGAGCGTTTCGACCGCGCCGGCCTCGACCGTCCGCTTCCCGTCTAGCGGTCCCGGCCCTGTCGTCATCGCGGGTCGGACGTGACCGCCGGTCGGAGGTCACCGCCGGTCGGAGGTCAGGTCGGCGAGCAGGTCGCCCAGCACCAGCTCCTCCTCCACTCTTACCGCCCGCCGTGTCATCGCGGCCGAGAGCGCGGGATCCCAGGGGGTCGGACAGGGGCGTCCGGCCAGGGGAGCTCGGGAGGCGGCGGCCTCGTAGGAGGCGGCGTCGTAGCGCCACGGCCGCCATCCGAATCGCTCGTGGACGGCCGCGGCGATGCCGACACCGCCCCAGTCGAAGTCGCCGTGGTAGGCGAAGGCGGTGCCTCCGGCGGCGAGCAGGTCGAGCAGGCGCCAGACGGCCGCGGAAGGTCTGCCGTTGACGCAGACCAGCCCCGGGCAGAGCGGCCCGAGCGCGTCCGCCGCGGCGGCGACCACGATCGGGTTCTCGCACACCCGTACAAGCCCCCCGGCGATGGGCGTCTCGTGGCGGCGTAGCTGGCGCAGGGTGAGTACGCATGGCTCGCCCGCCTCGCGGGCGAGCGCGAGCATGCGCCCGGTCGGGGTGCGGTCGTCTCCGGGCAACCCCAGGCAGAGGACGGTCGACGAGAGATCGTCGAGGTGGACCCCGACGGCGGCCCATGCCTTCCTGCGGGCGTCGGCCGTGCCCTCACCGGCGTAGGGCAGCCCGGCCAGGGCGCGGGCCGCCGAGATCGCCAGCGTGGCCAGCGGCCGGCCCTCGTCGAGGGCGTGCGCGTCGTCGCAGCTTTCCGCCGCCAGAAGGCCGAGGGGAATCCCCGGGTGCGGCAGGCGGCACAGCACCTCGACCAGCCTGTCCAGCAGGACGCGGACCTCGCCGGGATCAGGCGCGCTCCGCCGCAGCTGGCCGGTGGTGTCCAGCCACGAGCGCCAGCCGTGCAGTTCCGGGCGGCCGGCCACGAGGGCGTCGAGTCCCGCGCAGGCGTCGCGCCAGGCCGTCTCCCGCCCGGCGTTCTCTCGCGCGAGGTCGCGGACGGGGCCGCGCAGCAGGACGACCGCGGCGGCCAGGCCGTCACGGCAGGCGCCGCTGGAGCGCAGGACGCGGTCGACCTCGTCGAGGGAGACCGACAGTGAGGTGCCGTTACCCGCGCGGCGCCCCAGGAGGAGCTCGACCGCGCGGCGCTGCTCCAGCGATGCCCTGCCCAGGGTGACCGTACCGGTCAACGGGCTGCCCTGTTCGAGGCGACGGCGGGCCCGTTCGACCAGCCACGCGGTCTCCCGAGCGCCGAGCAGTCGCTCCAGCCGCCCCGGCTCGCCGCTCATGTGAACAGCCCCTCGGGCTCCTGCTCGGGGACGATCGCGGCGGGGTGTGGAGCGGGCCGTTCCATCCTGCGGCGCTCGTGGCCGTCCCAACGCCACGTGGTGACCAGGACGGCGTCGATGCCGTCGTGCCTGGACAGCTGGCAGATCGCCAGTCCCGGCACCTGCGGGTAACAGCCCCATTCCCGTTCGCTGGTCATCACCACGTCCATGTCGAACGTCGCCAGCAGTCCGAGGCATTTGGCGCGCGAGTCGTCGTCCACGCCCGCGAACGCCTCGTCGAGCGCCACCAGCCGGGGAGCGTGCGGATTGCCCGCCGACTTGTAGTGGGCCGACGCCGCGGCGAACAGCGGCATGGACGCGGTGAGTACCCGCTCGCCACCCGAAGCCGGTCCCGTGGCGCTGCGCCACTGGCCGTCCTGCAGGCGCTGGATCGCGAACTCGTGCCAGGTCCGGTAGTCCAGTGCCCTGGTCAGCTGCTCGGTCCGTCCGGCGGCCGGGTTGCCTGCGTACTCCCGGGCGATCTGCTCCTGCAGGAAGGCGCCCACCGTGGCGCGGTCCTCGGCCGACCAGGCGTCCACGGTCTGGCGCAGCTTCTCGCGGATCCGGCCTAGCCCGTCAGGGGCGTTCCTGGCGGTGTTCCAGACGAGGCGCAGCCGCATGCCGGTGGAGGTCGGGCGGGACTCCAGCTCGGCGTTCATCTCCCGCACCTCGGTCTCGGCCGTGGTGATCAGCTCGTGGAGGGTTCCGGCCACCTCGTTGAGGAGGTGGTTCTCCAGGATCTCCCGTTCCTTGGCCGACAGCAGCTGCGCCCGGTGCGCGGTCTCCTCCGACAATGCCTCCGCCAGGCCGGGGATGTCCCTGGTGTGCCCATGGAACAGGACGTCGACCACCATGATCCCGTCCTGGAGGGTCAGCCCCACCGAGTGCCCGTGCCTGGACATGGCGTCGGAGAGTAGTTTGTGCTCCTCGGTGACCCGCTTCTGGATCCTGTCCCACGGACCATCACCGTCGTCGACGCCGTCGAGCTCGGCGTTGACCGCGCGGGCCAGGACAACCGCAGGGGTCGCCGCCCACTCCGCGCCGGTGTCGGGAACCTCCAGCGAGGGCAGGGCGACGCGCAGCAGGCCGGTGGCGGCGAACGTACGGAACCCCGCGACCGCCGTGTCGCGGTCCTTACCGGCCTGCTCGATCTCGTCGCGCAGGGTGTCGCGCCTGCCCTCGGCCTTACCTCGATCGCTCAGGGCGGCCTGTTCGGCCTCCCTGGCGGCGCGTTCGGCGGCGTCCCGCTCCCGCAGGGCCCGCCGCACCTCCTCAAGGCGACGGTAGAGCTCCTCGACGGCGGCTCCGGCGGTCTCCACCAGCACCCGGTATCTCTCCGCCGCGGCCTCCGCGCCCTCCCGCGCCTCCGCCGCCCGCCGGACGGCCTCACCGTGCCGTTCGAGAGTGATGGAGAGCTCCTCGGCCGTCTCCGCCGCGGCCTCGCGCGCCGCGAGTGTCGCCTCGGCGGCCGGCCAGAGCCCGGCCAGGGCGAGACGGTAGCCGGCCACCCCCCTCCTGACCGCCGCGAGCTCCTCGGCCTCCGTGGGCAGGCCGACGTCTTCGGCGAACTCGGCCGCCAGCGCCCTGGCCGCGTCCGTCTCCGCCCGTCGTGCGGTCATCGCGCCGAGCGCCGCGTGGTGCGCGCCGTTCAGCTCGCGCCGCCGCTCGTGCTCAGTGGCCAGCTTGACGTGCGCCTCGCGCAGCGGCGCGTCCGGCGGCAGCGCGCGGTGCTTCTCGGCGAGGGCCCGCTGCCGTGCGGTGAGCGCCGCCAGCGCCCGCCGCAGCTCCTCCATCCGCGCGTTCGCCCGGCCCAACTCCTCCCGCAGCAGGGCGAGACGGGCGCGCCTGGCCGTTTCCCGCGCGCCCTCGCCGATGTATCCGGCGCTCTCCTTGTGCCAGGACCCGGCGAGCACGCCGTTGGCCCAGCGGCCGTCCGGCGCGACCCAGGTGGCCGCGCCGGGGCCGAGCCCGATGGCGCCGAGCACCGCGTGGACGGCAGTGTCCGGCAGCGCGGCCGCCCGTGGGTCGGCGCGGTCGACCGCAGGGCGGAGCACCGCCCGGCAGGAAGGACCCTCGACGGCCGCGCCCGCGAGCAGGACGGTGTCGTCCTCCGCCACGAGCGTGCCCGAGGGGGTCACCCAGGCGTCGAGGACTCCGGCCGCCTCCAGCGCGGCCTCCAGCCCGGCCCGTTGGCCGGCGGGGATCGCGTCGGTGAAGTCGACCGCCCTCCAGAACGGCGCACCCGGCCGGTCCGCGCGCGAGTCCGGCGTTCGGGTGTGCGGGACGGGCGGCGCGTCGTGACCGCCCGCCTCCAGCCGGGTGATCTCCTCCGTCAGGTCCGACGCGGCCTGCCGCCGGACGCGCAGCTCGGCGTCGAGGCCCGCCTGATCGCGGGCCAGCTCGGTGGTGGCGGCCCTGGCGGCGTCGTCGACGACGGCCGCGGCCGGGTTGGGGCCCTCGGCGGCGGTGGTCCAGGACTCCAGGAGGGCGAGCACCGCGTCCGGGTCGTCGACCCGCAGCTCGACCATTCCTGCGAGATAGCCGACATAGGCGCCGACCAGATCGCCGGCCTGCCCGCCGACGGCCCGTTCGGCGGCGGAGACGCGCTCGGCGGCGGCCTGGAGCTCGCCGGTCAGCCGGTCCGCCTCGGCGCGGGCGGCGTCGAGCCGGGCCTGGGCGCGGGCGACGGCCCCGGACAGGCGGTCGAGCTCGGTCACCGCCTCGGACCGCCGGTCGGCCAGCGTCTCGGCGGCACGGCGGGCCCCGGCCGGATCCTCCTCCCACCGGGCCACGATGTCGAGATGCGCCGGCTCGCACAGGGCCTCGCGAGCGCCCGACGCGGCCGATTCCCGCGCGGCGGACAGATCGCGGGCCGCCTGGGCGGCCCTGGCCGCGGAGGCGCCCGCCCGGTCCCGGCGGCGCACCGCCTCCGCGGCCAGGGCGTCCCTGTCCTTCTCGCGGGTACGGGCGTGCTCCGCCTGCCGCCCGGCCTCCTCGCCGATCCGTTCGAGCTGCTTGGCGTCGCGCATCTCGGGACTCGTCTCGAGGGTCTCCCTGCGGGCCTCCAGGACCGTCCGCGCCTCCGCCAGCTCGGCCAGCGACGTTCGCGCCGCCTCCAGGGCCGCCTGAGCCCTGGCGTGGTGGCTCTCGGCCTCGTTGAGATCGCGGCCGAGATGCTCGTAGCGGCTCTGGGCCGTGCGGGGCACCGCGGCCCTGCGCTTCGCGGCGACCCTGGCGTATCTGCGGTAATGGCCGAGAAAGTCGGTAGCGGCCCCGCGGGCTTCCTCCAGGGCCTTCAACGCGTCGCGCTCCTCGTCGAGCCCGCGGAACGCCTCGGCCACCGTGCCGACCAGGGAGGGGTTCAGCGGGGGCAGCGCCTCGGTGAGGGCGCGGGAGAGCAGCCTCTCGTCCGGTTTCTTGGACAGTTGCGGCTGCCGGAGCTGGATGAGGAGGTTGACCAGGGCCTCGTAGCGCTGCTCGCCGAGGCCGAACAGCGCCTCGTCCACGGCCCTGCGGTAGTCGGAGGCCCGGTCGTAGACCAGGCCGTGTCCGTCGACGGCCTCGCGCAGCTTCTCCCTGGTGAGGGACACGCCGGTGGGGGAGACGAGGTCCAGCCCGGCGCTGATCCGCTGCGGGGTGACGAAGAACCAGTGCCTGACGATGCCGCGGTCCTTCACCGCCTTCAACCCGCAGCCGACGGTACGGAACTCGGCGGTGCCGTCGGCCGCGCGCCGGCCGAACTCCATCCACGTGTAACCGAGCCGCTCGGGATGCGGGTGCTTGCCGCCCAGGAGCAGGTTCCACTCCATCCGCTTCTGGCGGTCGCCGTCGGGCTCCACGCGGTGCGGCGCGAGCTCACCGTCGAGAAGGAACGGCAGGGTCAGGGCGAGGACCTTCGACTTTCCCGTGCCGTTGTTGCCGCGCAGCAGCAGTCGCCCGTCGTGGAAACGGAACTCCTCGACGTCGTAGTGGAACATGTCGACGAGTCCCGCTCGCAGGGGCTTCCAGCGCTCGGAGACCGGGATGGGGTGCGTCACCGCCGGGCCTTTCCTGGTTCGCGGACGGTCGGTTCTTCGAGGGCGTAGCGGGCGATCGCCGGGAGACCGCGCACGCGACCGGGGCCGATCTCGATCAGCCGGAGTGCCGACAGCCTGTCCAGCGCGTCGGCCAGCAGCTCCTCCTCTGCGCCGGGTTCGGTCACGCCCTTGCGCCAGAAGGCGGAGTGGGCGACGGCGGCCTGGCGGACGAAGGCGTGCAACTCGTCCGTGCTCGCCTCACCGCGGGCGGCCAGGTGCTCGGCCACCAGCAGCGTCACGTGCCCGTCGGTTCGCTGTTCCGGCATGCGCACGTCGGTCAGCTCGTCGTCGGGGTCGACCATGGCGACGCCCTCGGCGCGGATCTCGGGCAGCAGACCGGTCGCCTCCTCGACCCTGCGGGTGATCGCCTGGCGCTGGGAGACGAGATAGGCGCGCTCGGCCTCGTCGAGGTCGTCGTAGTAGACGACGGGGTCTTCCAGCAGCCTGCGGGTGAGCCTCCTGCGCATCGCCTGGTTGCGCAGCTCGTCGGTGTCGGCGACAGGTTCGGCGGTCAGCTCGGCCAGCCGTTCCTCGAAGGCGGTGGCGCCGACCGTGGAGGGGCCGCGCGCCCCGGTGAGGAGGGTGGCGAGCACCGGCCTGCGCACGTCGTACAGGACGTCGCCGGTGGCCGACAGGTAGGCGTCCTCGTCGCCGGAGACCCTGCGCAGCACGCCCCAGCCGAGCAGCATGCGCACGACGGCCACGAGGTCGGCCCTCTCCGCCCGGCTGTCCAGGGCGAACGCGAAGCCGAGCCCCGGTTCGGCGGCGGCGTTGAGCACCTCCTCCGCGAGCCGGCCGAGTGTGGTCTGGGCGTCCGCCCTCTCCAGGACGGCGAGGGCCAGGCAGAGCACGACGTAGCGGCGGCGGCCGAAGGGTTCACCGGCCCGTCCGCGAGCCGGATGGGTGGCGTCGGAGAGGGACGGGGCGGTCTTGAACAGGCGGGCCGTCTCCGCGTCGGCCAGCAGCCGCCAGCCGGTCTCCCGGCTCAGCCAGTCGCGCAGCTCGGTCAGGTGGCGGCGGACGAGCACGAGCCTGTCGGCGTCGTTCTCCGTGGTGAGCAGCGGCTTGGACAGCAGGGCGCGCAGCGCGGCCCGTCGCTGCGCCCGCTCCTCGTCGCGGATCACGAGGCCGCCATCAGATCGATGATCTCGATGAGATGCTCTGGACCGGTGAGCACCCCGCCCTCGGTGTGGATCTCGACGCTGCCCCCGTCCGGGACGAGTGAGAGGCGCACCTCCATCGAACCGTCGCCGGTCACGGTCTTCACCTCGGTGTCGCCGGGCAGGCGGGCGGCCAGGGCGTCGCCGAGCAGCGCGAGGAAGAGCCGGAACGCCCGCGGGTCGAGGACGTCCAGCTTCGACAGGAGGGTCGGTCCGCCGGTGCGGAGCACGGCGCGGGCCCTGGAGGTCTCCGCGGCCTCGCGCTCCATCCGTTCGAGCAGGAAGGCGCGGGCCTCGGAGCGGTCCCGCACCCGGTTGGGCTTTCCGCGCCGTTCGTAGGAGCCGGTCCTGCGCAGTTGCGGGGAGATCCGGACCGGCGGGGCGACATTCCACGGCGTGTTGGGGGCCGGCTCCTCCTCCTGCCAGGCGGTCACGGTCTCGGCGGTGACGGTGAGGTGCCGCGCGGGCGACAGGCCGAAGGCCGCGCGCCACAACCGGTGCGCCGCCGCCTCGTCGGGGGCCTCGGCGAACCAGCGGGCCAGCGTACGGAAGTCGGCCGAGCGGTCGGAGCGGCCCGAGCGGCGCTCGTTGATCAGGCCGACCGCGTCGATGAGCTGTTTGATCGCCGTCACGGCCGCCTGCCTCAGCAGCCGGGCCTGCGAGGGGCGGCCGGTGTCGCGGGAGACGAACCAGTCCTTCAGGCCGCGCCAGCGGTTCTGCCACGAGCCGAGCGCCGCCGCCTCGGCCCTGGCGTACGCGTCGGCCGCGTCCGTTCCCTCCGGTACGGCGTCGGCGGCCTCCCGCCGCGCGGCCAGCCGCAGCAGCTTCTCGTGATCACTCGACTCCAGCTCGGTGAGGAGCGCGGCGATGCGGGCGCCGGAGTTGGCGAGATCGGCGATGAAGCGGTTGATGTAGTCGATCAGCCGCTCCTTGTAGGCGACGAACCCTTCGACGTCGCCGTCGGAGAAGTCGATCGCGCGGCGCAGCGATGCCATGAACGCCTGGGCGTTGTCGGCGAGGGAGGCGAACCGCTCGGCCAGGGAGAGGAGCAGCAGATGTGTCTTGGCGGGGTCGGGATCGGCCTGGCCCGCCAGCGCGGAAAGGGATCCGAGCTGCTCCGCGATGTCGCCCAGTGCCACCGACTGCAGCGTGCCCCGCCGGCCGATCGCCTCCTCGTAGAAGGCGACGGCCTGCTCGGCCGCCTGCCCGGCCACGGTGAGCTGGAACAGGAACCGCTTGCGGTGGAAGTCCTCGACGGAGGTCACCCTGCCGGTGTCGGCGTCGGCGCGCAGATTTCCCCATTCGGTCAGCTTCTCCAGCGCCTGCGCGAGCTGGTCGTCGCTGTCGCGTCCCAGCTCGGCCGCGACGTCCTCGGGGCGCAGATGCACGACGAAGCGTTCTTTCGCCTGGGCGAACGTGCGCAGCACCCGGCGGTAGAGCTCCGCGTTCGGCGCGCTGAGGTGGGCGAAGGGATGGGAATCCTGGTGAGCCGCCTGGGACAGGTAAACCACCGTGTCATTTTGCCTGATGAATGGGACCTGACGCATGGGCACGATCGATGTCGGGGACTTTTGCCGGCCGGCCGACGGGCGAACGCGCCGGCGGATTCGCTCGGCCGATGTCTCGCACGCCTTCCGTCGCGGAGGCGGTCTGGTATTCCAGGTCCTGTGTGAGAACGCACATCACGCGGCCTGCGGGGATGTCCGCTGAGCAGTCGTCCCGGCGGGGTCGATCACGATGCCGGTGACGTCCAGATCTTCGATCATGTTCCGGAGCGCGGGCTCGGTGAGCCGGATCCAGCGCTGACCGGCGCCGAGCACCTTGGTCAGGCGCATCGGCGAGGAGAAGGCGGCTGCCGTCCTCCTGCCCGAATCGGTCCTGAACAGCCGCAGCGACATGCTGAAGGCGCCTTCACGGACCGGCACGTATAACGGGACTTCCGACATTGCTTCCTCCTGGTGAGAACTCGTACGAAAATGACGTTATCTCCCTTCCGATGGTTTCGGTGTGATCTCTACATGATTCAGACGGGGATGCCGGGAGCGTTGACGTCACGTTGACGCTCGGCGCGCCGTTGCCCGGGGCGTGCGGGAGGGCGTCGCCTCCGGCCGGGGCCCGTTCGGGAGACGGCCCGCTGCCCTGCTGTGCCGCCGGCTGTTTTTCGTCAGATCCCCTCGGTGGTTCCCCTGTCGGGGGCCTCCTTGTTCCGTGGCCGAACCCGTTGGTCCACGACGAGCCCGCGAACTGCGTCTTCAGGCCGGAACGAGGTCGTGCGACCGGCCGGTTCCCGTGGACGGAATGCCCGTGGACCGGAAAGGGAACGGCCGGGGAGAAGGAGATAGGCTTTAGGTCTCCTTTACTGAAGAATGGCTTTATGGCGAAAGGAGGTGGTGTCCATGTTGATGTCGGTGGAAACGTTGACCTTGTCTGGCGAGAAACCAATATTCAGGGTCATCGACGGTATCGGCGCCCGCTGCTAGTGTTTCGCCCAACCGGCAGGTTCGCCCGACCGGCGATGTGTGCCTATCGGGATAAGTCGCGTTTCTCTGCTTAAGCCGGGTTGATTCTGGTTAAAGGGGGTGTCTCATTTCTGGTCTGGATGGTGACGACTCCGAATTCCGGATGGGCGCGGGAAACGTCAGGACCGGCCCCTCGCCGTCCTCGAAGATCGAGTCGACCTACAACGAGCTCACGGCACTGGTGGGCGGGATCGCGGGGCCCGACCGGCACTACGGCTTCTGGGCGGGTTCCCAGGACGTCGCGCCGATCCTGGAGGCCACGGAGCGGATGACCGACCTCGTGGTGGCCAGGCTGGGGGTGGGACCGGGCTCCCGGGTGCTGGACGCGGGCTGTGGCAACGGCCGCCCGGCCGTGCGCCTGGCCCGGACCCTGGGCGCGCGGGTCGTGGCGATCGACATCGACCGGGAGGCACTGCGCGAAGGAGCCGAGCACGCCGCGGCACAGGGGGTGGCGGAGACGGTGCGGTTCCGGCACGTCGACGCGATGGACCTGCCGTTCGCCGACGCCTCGTTCGACGCGGTGCTGGCCCTCGAGGTCACCCCGAACCTGGACATCGCGGCCTTCTACCGGAGCATCGCCAGGGTCCTGCGCCCGGGGGGCCGCCTGGTGGTCGAGACGCCTTACCCGCGGGTTCCGATGACCGAGAAGGTCCGCGAGCGCGTCGGCCCCCACCTGGCCATGCTGAACGCCGTGTCGCTCGACGCGCCGGAGGACCACCTGTCGGCGGCGCGGCGGGCCGGGATGGCCGCCACGGAGCTCGTCGACATCACCGAGGACGTGCGTGACTCCTTCTCCCGGCTCGCGCGCGGGCCTCGGGAGCGCGGGGCGCGGCCGGAGGCCGGACGCGGGACGCCCGGCACCGGGCGGCCGCCCGCCGCCTTCGCCGCGTGGGCGGACGCCGCCGAGATCGGCGGGGTGGTCATGACCTTCACCAGGATGGAGCACTGACATGACGGATGTGACGGTCATCGGGGCCGGGGTGGTCGGTTCCGCGATCGTACGGGCCTGCGTCGACTCGGGCCTGGAGGTCTCGGTCTGGAACCGTACGCCGGAACGCTCGGAGAGGCTCGCGGGACGGGACGTCCACCTCCACGCGACGGCCGCCGAAGCGATCGAGGCCTCCCCGATCGTGCTGCTGTGCCTTCTCGACTACGAGATCACCCACGCGGTCCTCGACGAGACCGCGGCCGACCTCTCCGGCAGGCTCGTCGTCCAGCACGCCAGCGGCATCCCCGACGACGTCGCCCCCCTGCGGAAGCGGGTGGAGGCCGCGGGAGGCAGATACCTGGAGGCCGCGATCCTCAACTACCCGGACGCCATCGGCACCGAAGACTGCTTCACCGTCTACGGCGGGGCGGCCGAGGACTTCAAGGAACTGGCGGGCGTGACCGAGGCGCTGTCCGGCAAGCAGGTGCGCCTGGGCCCCGACCCCGGCTACGCCAAGGCCTACCACGTCGTCTCCAGCGCCTTCTACTACGCCTTCGTCAACGGTTTCCTCGAATGCTCGGCCATCGCGGAGAGCATGGGAGTCCCCCTCAACGACTTCGCGGAGTCCGTGCCGCTCTACGACCCCGGTTTCCAGAACACGATCGGCGTCGGCCTCGGTCTCATCGCGCGCCGTGACTACGCCTTCGAGCAGGCTCCGCTCACCTCGCACCTGGGCGTTCTCAACAACCTGGCGGGCATCGCGGAGCGGGCCGGGATCGACCAGTCCTACCTCGGTGTGATGCGCGAGCGCGTGCTGAGGGCGATGGAGCAGGGCTACCGGCGCGAGCACGTGGCGGTGCTCACCGAACAGTTCCGCAGCCGCCGAGCGGCCTTCCACGACCGCTGAGGGGAAGCATGCACGGGTTTGAACCGGTCGACGGCGAGCCACCTGACGGTCCTGACGGCCTCCGCGGCTTCGACGGCCCTGATGGTTCCGGCGGCCACGACGGCCTTGACGGCCTTGACGGCCCTGATGGCTTCGGCGGCTCCGGTGGCCACGACGGTCCTGATGGCTTCGGCGGCCTCGGCGGCTCCGGCGAGGACGCTGGGACCGGCGGCGTCGCGAGACCCGGTTCCCCGAGGCCGGGCACTCCCGGTCCCGGCCTTCCCGACCCGGCCGTCCCCGGCCCCGGAATCCCAGGCCCCGGGATTCCCGGCCCTGGAGTTCCGGGTCCCGGCACCCCCGGCCCCGGAGGTCCCGATCCCGGTCCCCGGGGTCCCGGCATGCCCGATCCCGGCGCTCCCGATCTCGGGATTCCGGGTGCCGGCACCGCGGCCGCCGGCATCGCCCGCCGCCCTCCCCGCGCGCCCGTCCCCGCCGTCCGTACGGTTGGCGACGTGGTGTTCATGTTCCCCGGCGGGGCGGCGCGGTATCCCGGGATGGGCCGCGAGCTCTACCGCGAAGAACCGGTCTTCCGCGCGGCCGTGGACGAGTGCCTGGGCCTGCTGCCAGGCCGCTCCGCCGAGCGGCCGCAGGCCCTGTGGGCGGACGCGGCACCGGCCCTCCCTGACGAGGCCGGCGAGACCGGTGTGTCCCCGGGCGGGGCGGCGGGGGAGGAGACCGGGAAGGCCGGCCCCTCGTCGGCGTTGCCGGCCGTGTTCGTCATGGAGATCGCACTCGCCCGGCTCCTCATGACGCGGGGGGTGAGCCCTTCCCTGCTGATCGGCAGCGGCGTCGGTGAGTACGCCGCGGCCTGTGTCGCGGGCGTCATGTCGCTGCGCGACGCCCTGGCCGTCGTGGCCAGGCGCGGAGAGCTCCTGGCCACCCTGCGCGACGGGGCGATGCTGGCGGTTCCGGCCTCCGAGCGGGAGATCGAGCCCTTCCTCGGGGAGGGGGTGTGCCTGTCGGCGGTCAACGGCCCGGCGTCCTGCGTGCTCGCCGGTCCCGCCGCCCACGTCGCCGAGGTCAGGGAACTCCTGGACCGGCGCGGGATCGCCTGCCGCCTCCTGCCGCTCAGCACCGCCGCGCACTCGGCCCTGGTCGACCCCGTGATCGACGAGTTCCGCGACTTCCTCGACGGCGTCCCGCTGCGCCGCCCCTCGCTGCGCCTCGTGTCCGGCGTGACGGGGACCGGCGACGCCGACTTCGCCGACCCCGGGTACTGGGTCACCCATCTGCGGGCGACGGTCCGCTTCGACGCCGGACTCGGCCACGTCCTGGCCGGCGGTCCGAAGATCCTCATCGAGGTGGGACCGGGCACGACCCTGACCACGCTGGCCCGGGCACGAGCGGGTACGGACTCCGTCGCCGTCAACGTGACCCGCCATCCGGCGGAGGAGCGAACCGACGGGGAGGTCCTGCTCGGCGCGCTGGCCCGGCTGCGGGAGGCGGGCGTCGAGGTCGACCTGTCCTCCCCGCGGCCGGAGCGGCGGCTCAGGCCGCCCGCGCCGCCCCACCCCTTCGCGCCGGCCGCCGTTCACCCGCCGGACCGGCCGACCGGAGTTGACCCGCCGGACCTGCCGGCCGTCGCTCATTCTCCGGACCGGCCGCGCGTCACCGTTCCCGCCGTCACCGGGCGGGAACGTTCGTCCGCCGGTCTGTACGGGATCACCTGGAAACGGGCCGTGGAGGTGTCCCCGGCCGATCCCGGCCCCACCGTGCGGGAACACCGCTGGATCCTGCTCTCCGACTCGTCACCCCTCGCCGAGGCGGTCGCCGCGAGGCTGGAGGAGTACGGGGCCACGACCGTCGTCGTCACCCCGGGGCGCGCGTTCCACCACGCGGCCCGGGACCGGATCACGATCGACCCCCGGTGCGGGGAGGACTACGAGCAGCTCCTGAAGACGGTGGAGGGTGACGCGGAGGGGCCGTCGCGGATCGTCTGCCTCTGGGGAGCGTCACTGCCCGCACAGGTCTGCCCGCCGCTGGGCCACGTCGCCGGCCTGGCCCGTGCCCTGAGCGGCCGGCCGGAGACCGATCTCTGCCTTGTCACCCGGGGAGCCCTGGAGATCACCGGAGGCGAGCGGCTCGACCCGCGGGCGGCCCTCACGGTCGGAGCCGCCGGGCCGCTCCGCCGCGAACTGACCGGCACACGTGTCCGGCTCGTGGACCTGGACCCCGGCGACAACGAAGACCACGGGATACGGGCCGCGGAGCTCCTGGCCGAGCTCTGCCGCCCGCCGCACGAGGATCCGGTCGGCCTGAGGGCGGGGCACCGCTGGCTGCGCGGGTTCGAGCCGCTGGACGTGGCGCCCGGCACGTACGGGAGTCCCTCGGTGCGCCGGGGCGGGACCTACGTGATCACCGGGGGGACGGGCGGGATCGGGCTGCGGCTGGCCGGACACCTCGCGGCCGTCCACTCGGCGCGGCTCGTCCTGATCGGACGCGAGGCGCCCGGGACGTTCCCGTCGTACGGCTCCGGCTCCGGTGGCGGGGAGAGTGCGGCGCTGAGGGCCCTTCTCGCGGAGCGGGGGGACGACGTGCTGGTGCGAGGTGCCGATGTCGCCGACGCCCGGCGCCTCAGGGAGGTCCTCGAAGAGGCGCGGTCGCGGTTCGGCGAGATCCACGGGGTGATCCACGCCGCGGGCGTGCCGGGGGAGGGCATGGCGGAGTTCCTGACCGAGGACGGCATCGCCGCCGCCCTGCGGGCCAAGACCGAGGGGACCGCCACCCTGGTCTCGGTCCTGCGGGAGGTGGGCGCGCTTCCCGATTTCGTGGTGCTGTTCTCCTCGCTGGCGTCGTTCTCCGGGGCTCCCGGGCTCACCTGTCACGGGGCCGCCGACGCCTTCCTCGACACGTTCGCCCTCGGCGCCCGGCGCGACGGCGGAGGCGTACCGGTGCTGTCGATCAACTGGGACCGGTGGAACGGCGTGGGAACGGCCCGTGACGCGGAACGCCGTCACCGTGAGCTCACCGGGGAGGGCCTCACCGGAGGGCTGAGCCCCGAGGAGGGGCCGGCGTTCTTCGAGAGGTGCCTGGCCGTCCTTTCGCTGGGTCAGGTCGTCGTCGCCTCCCGCCCGCCGGGGGACACGGACCCCGCCCGGCGGTCCCCGGCGCCGGACGCCCGGTCACGGCCCCTGCGCCCGCGTCACCTCGCCGCGACCTCTGCGGCGGGCGGGGAGCCTCGCGCGCACGGAGACGCGACCCCCCGGGCCGGGGGCGAGGGAGAACCGGAGGCGGCCGGCCCGTACGCGGCCCCCGGAAGGAACGACCTCCCGTGACCGAGACGATCCCGGCCGACTCCCGCATGTGGCTGCACGGGGAGTGCTCGCTCGCCGAGCCTCGCGCGCGCCTCGTCTGCTTCCCCCACGCCGGGGGTGCCCCGATGTCCTACCACGGGTGGCAGGACCGGTTGCCCGCCGACGTCGAGCTCTCCGCCGTGTGCTATCCCGGCAGGCAGAACCGCGTCAACGAGCGGCCGATCGACCGGATGGAAACCCTCGTCGACCACGTCTGCCGGGCACTGTTCTCCCTGGCGGACCGGCCGCTCGCCCTGTTCGGGCACGGCATGGGCGCCGTGGTCGCGTACGAGGTCGCGGTCAGGCTCGCCGGACGATACCGGATCTCCCCGGCGGTGCTGCTGGTGTCCGCGCACGCGGCGCCGCACCTGTGCGCGGACGACGCGAGGAGGATCCCCATCGGCGACCGCCAGCTCGCCGAGCAGGCCGCCGCCGCGAATCCGACGCTCCTGCGCTTCCCGGAGCTGATGGACCTGGAGATGATCGCGTTGCGGGCCGACCACGATCTCCTGCACGCCTACCGGCCCGCGTTCACCCCGCCGGTCACCGCTCCGATCATCGGCTACCTGGGGACGGACGATCCGCGCGTGAGCCACGGGGAGATGCGTGCCTGGAGCCGCGTCGCGGGCTCCGGGTTCGAGCTGCGGACCTTTCCCGGAGGCCCCTTCTGCCCGATGGACGCGGAAGGGGAACTCGTCGCCGACATCGCGGAGCGCCTCGCCGGCGTCGGGGACATCGACCAGGCGTTCCGCGAGGGCTCACCCGCTTCTTCACGGCACGCGTGAGGTTCTCGGCACACGTGGAAGAGATGTCACGATCGTGATCGGCGACAGCCCGGCAGCGGGCGGCGGGACCGGAGGCGGGTCCGCCGATGCCGGTCATCCGGGTGTGCCGCCGGAACGGGCTCCTTGATCGAGGAGGGCGTCGACCATCTGCTGGAGTTGCGTACGCCCGGTGGGGCCGAGGGCGCGGCCGAGGACGTCGGCGAGTTTTTCGAAGGGGTCGTCCACCGACAGCTCCCTCATCCGCTCGGCGAGTTCGTCGACCGTCCACAGGCCGTCCTTGTGGACGTGCGCACCGGGCGACCATCCGTGGTTGACCGTGACCGATCCGCCTCGGATGGAGAGCACCTGACCGGTGAGCGGACACGCCGCGGTGGCCAGGTAGGCGGCGACGGGCGCGTTGGTGGAGGGGTGCAGCGGGTCGAACCGTCCTGCCGGCGGCTCCTCGCACATGCCGGGGACCTGGAGGGTGAGCCGGGTGCGCGCCATGGAGGGCGAGACGCAGTTGACCCGCACGCCGTACCGGCCGAGTTCGAGAGCTCCGACGATGGTCATGGCCGCGACTCCGGCGTTACCGGCGGCGTAGGAGGCCTGCGTGGGCAGCGGGTTGAGCAGGCCCGAGCCCGAGGAGGTGTTGACGACGGCACGGTCGACGCGGTCACCGGCCTCGAACCGTTCGCGCCAGTGGCGGGCCGCCCAGCGAGTGACCGCGAACGTGCCTTTCAGCTTCACGGCGATGACGTCGTCGAACTCCTCCTCGGTCAGGTCGGCCATTCCGCGGTTCCGTTCGATGGTCGCGTTGTTGACGACGACGTGGAGGTCACCGAAGGTCCGTAGGGCCGTGTTCACCATGCGTCGGGCGCCGTGCCAGTCGGCGACGCTGTCGGTGTTGGCGACCGCCTGCCCGCCGCGGGCGATGATCTCCTCGACCACCGCGGCCGCCACGTCGGCGTCGCCACCCGTGCCGTCGACGGCGACGCCGGGGTCGTTGACGACGACCCTGGCACCCTCGGACGCGAAGAACAACGCCTCTTCTCGCCCGATGCCGCGCCCGCCTCCGGTGATGAGGACGACGCGTCCGTCCAGACTCCCCACGTGCACCACTCCCTCTCAATCAATACACTTGATGCATTAATACATTGCATGAAGCAATGCATGGAATGCAATAGGCTGAGGTCATGACGGAGAGTCCGGGGTTGCGGGAGCGCAAGAAGCGGCGCACACGGCAGGCGCTGATCGAGGCGGCGGTCCGCCTGTTCGAGCGGAAGGGGTTCGAACACGTCACGGTGGCCGAGATCGCCGAGGCCGCGGAGGTGTCCACCCGTACGTTCTTTCTTCACTTCCAGACGAAGGAGGACGTGCTCTTCGCCAACGCCGACGTGCGGATCGATCTGGCGCTGCAGGCGGTCGCCGAGCGCGGCGCCGAGGAGCGATTTCCCGGCGTTCTCGCGCGGGCGATGGAACAGATGATCGCCAATAGCTGGGACAGCGATCTGACCAGCGGGCTCGCGGCGCTCCGGGTCCGCCTGGCCGAGTCGGCGCCGGTGTTGCAGGCGCGGTTGTTGCAGGGGTATGTCACCGCGCAGACCGAGCTGGCCCGGGCGCTGCACCAGGCGTATCCGGACGAGCTGGACCCGGTTGCCGCCGCTGCCCTGGTGGGCGCGATGGTCGGCGCGGTGAGCGCGGCGACACTGGCCAGCCTTCGGCGCGGCGACTCGCCCGAAGGGGTGCGGAACGCGATGCGGCAGGCCGTGGACCTGGTCGTGTGCTGCCACCACCGGGCGAACTGAGGCGCCGTCGCCCGGCCCTCTCTTCGCGTTCGCCGGTCGCCCCGAAGCACGTCGCCCTGGGTCGCCCCGGAAACTGTCGGTGCCCGTTGTCAGAGTCGGCAGGGTCAGCGGCAACGTTCCACCCTCGTCCCCCGGAGGTGCGCGATGGCACGGCGACGGACACCCGCCAAGGCGGTACGACGGCGGGCGTCCGGCGGGCGAAGACCGCGCCGGCGCCAGGGTGACGGCGACCGGTTCCTGTGGGCGGTCGCGGCCGCGGCCTTCTTCGTGGCCGCCGTGTGGCTCGTCGACGTCGTCGTCGCCAACTGGCCGCTGGTGATCGGCGGCACGATCGTGCTGATCGCGGGTCTGGCGGGGGCGCTCCTGCTCCGCCATCGGGTGATCGAGGCCCGGGAGCGGGAATGGCTGGAGGACAACGCGCGCCTCGAACGCGTCGACCGCATGACCGGTGACCGGTTCGAAGCCCTCGTCGAGGCCCTGCTGCGGCGCGAGGGCTTCCGCGGGGTGCGCAGGATCGGCGGCAGCGGTGACGGCGGCGTCGACGTCGTCGCGACCGCGCCCGGCGGCGAACACTTCGTCATCCAGTGCAAGCGCTGGGGCACCTCGGTGGGCTCACCCCAGATCCGCGACCTTCTCGGCGCGCTCCACGCCTATCCCGGCCACCGCGGCGTGCTCGTCACCTCGTCGACCTTCACGGCTCCGGCCAGGGAGTGCGCGGCGGGCACCGGCCTGACGCTGATCGACCGCGCGCTGCTCGCCGCCTGGTTCACCGGGTCCTTCACCCTCGCTCCGCGGGCACGCCGCGGGGCCGGCCGGCGACTCCTGCCGGGACGCCGTCCCTCGACGCCCCGTCCGGACGGCGATACGGGCCTGGAGGGAGCGCTCGGCGACGAACCGGCCTGACGACCGGGCCGTCCACCGGGGCATGCCGGGGCACTGCGGGGCCGGGGGCGCCGGGAGGCGGCGACCGGCGAGTCTCCCGGCGAGCCGGTGTCGGATCCCGGGTCCGTCCGGCCGGGGCGGCTCACGATCCCGCGGTGTCGAGGGCCTTTTCGAAGGCGGCGTGGGCCTCCGGGGTGAACAGGACGAACCGCAGGTCCGTCACCTGTGTCGCAGTGGCCCGTACGGTGCCGACGGCGGTGAGGGCGGCGTGGTCCATCGGCCAGCCGTAGACTCCCGCCGACACGGCGGGAAAGGCGACGCTGGTGGCGCCGAGTTCGTCGGCGACGCGGAGGGACTCGCGGTAGCAGGAGGCCAGCAGGTGCGTGCGGTCCTCGGTGAGGGAGTGGACGGGGCCGACGGTGTGGATGACCCAGCGGGCCGGGAGGTCTCCCGCGGTGGTGGCCACGGCCTGCCCGGTGGGGAGTCCCTTGCCGTACCGGGAGGCGCGCAGGTCCCGGCATTCGGCGAGGACGGCGGGGCCGCCGCGCCGGTGGATGGCCCCGTCGACCCCGCCGCCGCCCAGGAGCGAGGAGTTGGCGGCGTTGACGACGGCGTCGACGTACTGCGTGGTGATGTCCCCCTGGACCAGCGTGATCCTCATGAGCCATGGCCTTCCTCGGCGGTTCGTCTTCTCGTATCGGGTCCTTCCCCGGTTTCCCGTTTTTTCCGCCGCGGCCGGTCACCCCGGCGGTCCCCGGCCGCCGGGGGATCACGGCTCCAGCAGCTCGACCGTGCCGCGCTCGCCGTCGACCCTGATCCGGTCGCCGTCGCGCAGGCGCATGGTCGCGTTGCCGGTACCGACCACGGCCGGGATGCCGAGCTCGCGGGCGACGATCGAGGCGTGTGACAGGGGGGCTCCCATGTCGGTCACCACGGCGGCGGCGCGGGGGAACATCGGCGTCCAGCCGATGTTGGTCAGCGTCGTCACGAGGATCTCGCCGGGGGCGAGCCTGTCGCCGTCCTCGGGACCTGCGATGACGCGGACCACGCCCTCGACGACGCCCGGCGCTCCGGGGAAGCCGGTCACGGTGTCGCTCACCGGGGCGCCGCCGCCCCTGGCGTCGAAGATGTCCCCGCGCCGGCCGGGATCGGCGGCCCAGCGCTCCGGGTCGAACCGGCCGACGATCAGCGTGGGATAGGCGGGCAGGGCCGCGTACCGCTCGTACGTCGCCCGCCGGACCGCCACCTTCTCCGCCGGTGCGTCGTCGCCGCGCAGGACGGCGAGGATCTCCTGGATCGACAGGAAGAACAGGTCGTCACCGTGGCCGGTGAGCTCCCCGGCCCGCAGGACGAAGGAGCGCAACGCCCAGAAGGCGCGAATCACCTCCGAGCGGGCCGACTCCCGGTCACGGACGATCGCGTTCCACCGCGCCACCCGCAGGCGCGTCCCGGCCACCTTGCGGGGGTAACGCTCCCCGAAGCGCCTCCAGGCCGCCTCACGCGCCTCCCGCTGGCGGTCGAGCAGCGCACCGGTGTGCCCGCTGCTCTCGGAAACGGCCGCGAGCTGCGCGTCGATCCACCGCGGGTCCTCGCCGGGCCGGGGGATGGAGACCTCGAACTCGTGCGCGCCCCGGTGCCCGTAGAGGCGGGCGAACGTCTCCCTGTCGATCTCCTTCGCGGCGAGCTTCTCCAGGCCGACGATCGTCCCGAGGCTGGCGAGTTCCCCGTCGGCGTTGGCGCCGGTGAGTATGGCCTCGGCGTCTGTCTCGCCCACCATCTCGCGCAGCCTGGCGCGGGTCATGACCAGGGTGTTGCCGCCCTGCCGCCCGGCGGCCTCCAGGGTCTGGCAGGCCTCGACGAAGTACGGAAGCAGCTCGGCCTCCCACAGCCCGGCCAGCTCGCCCGTGGTCGCGGTGGCGGCGATCCGCCCGCGCAGTTCCTCGCATCGCCGCCGCGCCGTGGCGAGGAAACCGGGCATCCTTGCGGCGTTGGCCGTGATCCGCCTGCGCAGGGTGAAGGCGAGCGGCAGCACGCTTCTGATGATCTGCCGGCGCGAGGCGGGAAGCAGCGGCACGTCCAGGCCACGCGGCAGCCTGCCGAAGACCTGCTCGACCGCGCCGAGCCGCCTGCGCATGCCCAGGGCGCGCGCCACCGAGAACACGACGCTCAGGTTCATGTAGAAGCGGCCGCCGATGTTGCCGACCATGGTGAAGCCCGGCAGCGCCGACGTCGACATCGCCTCCCCGATGAAGATCTGGACGAGTGACCACGTGGACGGCGTCATCACGTCGGGGATGGCCTCGCCGAGGTTGGCGCCGGTCCACAGGTAGTCGCCGGTCAGGCTGTCGTTCCACTCCTCGACCTGCTGCCTGAGCCGGGTGATCGGGCGGGCCTGCACGATGAGGAACGTCCCCTCGCGCCTGACCCACTCCACGTCCATGGGCGTCCCGTACAGTTCCTCGATCTCCGTCGCGAGCCGCGCGAGCCGGGTGACCTGGGCCGGGTCGAGCACGGGCCGGTGGCGCAGGTCCTCGGGCACGGGTTCCTCACGCGTGCCGCCGGGGGTGCGCACCGTCATGACGGTCTTGTCGCCGACGTGTTCCTCGACGATGTCGTCGATGTCGCCAATGCCGCTGTTCCCGTTGTTCTCGTTGTTCTCGCCTTTTCCACCGCGGGTTCTGGCGACGATGACGGTGTCGGGCGTCACCTGCCCGCCGACGACGGCCTCGCCCAGGCCCCACGAGGCGTTGATCACGATCTGGTCGCGCGCGCCGGTGACCGGGTTCGCGGTGAACAGGACGCCCGCGGCGTCGGCGGCCACCAGTTCCTGGACCACCACGGCCAGCGTCACGTCGTCCTGCGGCACGCCGTTCGCGGCCCGGTAGGCGATGGCGCGCGCGGTCCACAGCGAGGCCCAGCAGCGCCGGACGGCGTCCAGCAGGCCGTCGCCCCGGATGTTGAGATAGGTGTCCTGCTGCCCGGCGAACGACATGTCGGGAAGGTCCTCCGCGGTGGCCGACGAGCGTACGGCGACCGGCACGTCCTCGCCGAGCCTCGCGTGGGCCGCGCGGATCTCGGCGGCGGTCTCCGCCGGTATCTCCCGTTCCGAGAACAGCGCCGCGATCCGCGGCGACGCCTGCTCCGGAGGCATGCCGGAGACGGCCTCCATGATCTGCTCGTTCAGGCCGTCGCGCGAGACGAAGTCGCGGTAGGCGTCCGTGGTGACGTGGAAACCGCCGGGAACCGGCAGGCCCGCGCGGGCCAGCCGGGCCAGCGAGGCTCCCTTGCCGCCCGCCAGCGCGAGGTCGGCCGCTTCGTCGTCCAGGGGGAGGGTCTTCACCGCGTGTTCTCCTCGAACTTCTCTGGCTTCTCGAACTTCCCGGACTCCCCGGACTCCCCGGACGCCCTGTTCTCCCCGGACTCCCCGTTCTCCTCGAGGCCCAGGGAGACGCGCAGTTTTCGCCGCGCGGCCTCCACGGTGGCGTCGACGTACTCCAGGGTGGCCCGCGTCACCACCCGGGTGACGCCGGCGGGGAGCGGGCCCGCGGTCTCCGTCGCGCTGCCGCCGGCGTCGGCGATCAGCTCCGCCAGTCGCTCGTCGGACGGCCTGTACCCGCCCGGCATCATCGGCGAGACGAGCAGGAACCCGTACAGGACGGAGACGAGCATGGTCACGTGCTCGGCGGGCGACAGGTCGCTCCGCAGCGCGCCGTGTTCCCGCAGCGTGCCGAGGTAGGCCTGGAAGTCGCCGCCCAGCTCGGCGCCGGCCGTGCCGTCCCGCTTCTGGCGTGTGAGCCTGCCCAGCACCTCCGAGTCGCCCAGGATGCTCGCCCGCATCAGGGGCCTGCCGAGAACCTCCGAGGCGAGCGACCTGAGCAGGTCGCGGAGGGTGGCCGGGCCGTCCCCGAGCCGCCGCCGCACCTCGGTGATCATCTCGACCCGCTCACGGCGCACCAGCGCGGCGAACAACTCCTCGCGCGTCTTCCAGTGCAGGTAGATCGTGCCCTTGGCGACCCCGGTCCGCCGGGCGATGTCCTCGACGGTGGTCTTGTCGTACCCCCAGCGCAGGACGAGGTCGGCGGCGGTGTCCAGGATGCGGTGCGCCCGTGCGAGCCGGTGCGAGGCGTCCTGCGGGGGTCGGCCCGCCTTCCTGCCCTCCGGCTTCATGGTCCCCACCATTTTCCGTAAATTTGACCAAATATCCTCATCTGGTCATTTAATTAATACCACACCGCCGGAGAGGTGGCGGTACGGGGACGGGGTGCGGGGCGGGGGCGCGGAAGCGGTGCCCGGGGGTGCGTCCGGGGGCGTGCCGGTGAGCGGTGGCCGCGGGTATGTCCGGGGGCGCACAGGCGGGACCGGTGAGCGGTGCCCGGGGTACTTCCAGGGCGTGCGGAGGTGTGAAGGGTCACGTCCGGGGGCGGTGCGTGGGCAGGTCGAACCAGACGCCGGTGCCGATCTGCCCGGTGCCGCACAGACGTGTCCAGCGCGCCCCGCAGCGGCCCGCGGTGAACTCGTCGACGATCCGCAGGCCCCGCCCGCCGAGCTCCAGATCGTCCACGCGGCCGGGGGCGGTGAACGGGCGGCGCAACAGGCGTTCGATCAGCGGGACCCCGCCACCGGCGTCGGCCACCTCGGCCCTGATCGGCAGATCGCCGTCGTGCAGGATGCGAAGCTCGTACGGACCCGGGGCGTAGCTGCCGGCGTTGGTGGCCAGCTCGGTGACCACGACCTCCATCTCGGCCACATCGTGGGCGGCGAAAGGCGGCCGGGACAGCAGGTCGCGCAGCAGCTTGCGGGCGCGGCGGGCGGCGTCGCCCTGCGGAAGGCGCCAGGCGGTCATCCGGAAGCGGCCGTGGATTCCACCGTGCACGCCGAACTCCAGAGCCTGAGCGTGCTCGATGAGCATCGTCGCTCCTATCGCGTAGGGCACCAGGGGCAGGTGCCGCCGGGGCTTCCGGCCGCTCGCTGGTCTGAATTACCCATGGTGCGGGACAAGACCGATATACGGAGAGTCGCAGGGCCAATACTGTCCGCAGATCGGTCCGGTGATAGGTGAGACCGATCACCTTGCATGATCGGTCGTACCGATACGGCTCCGGCGGTGCCCGGTCGCCGGTTACCTTGGCGTCAAGGGAACCCGTCAAGGCAACCCGTCAGGGGAATTCGGCCGGGAAGGTCGGCATGAACGTCAGCAGTGGGAACGCGCAGGAAATCGACCCCGCGCTCTGGGAACGCCCGCAGATGCGCCAGGCTCTGGCCGCCCGCGACATGGCCACCGTGTACCGGTTACTCCAGCGGATCGGGGTCTCCCAGCGTCACATCGCCGCCCTCACGGCCCAGTCCCAGTCGGAGATCTCCGAGATCCTCAAGGGCCGCCAGGTGATGGCGTACGAGGTGCTCGGCCGGATCGCCGACGGTCTGGGAATCCCGCGCGGCTACATGGGGCTGGCCTACGACGCCTCCTCCGCGGCGCTGGCCGGGACGGCGGCGGCCGACCACCGCGACGACCCCGGGGAGGACGAGCAGGTGCGCCGCCTCCTCGCGCACGCCGCGCAGGTGACCATCGGCGCGACGGTCGGGGACGCCGAGGAGTGGGCCGAGCCGCTGACGCCCACGGAGACCCCCGTCCCGTACCGCATCGGCATGGCCGACGTCGAGCAGATCGAGGCGGTGACCCGCACGCTGCGCGCCCTGGACTACCGGCACGGGGGCGGTGTCTGCCGCGACGCGGTGGTGGCGCAGCTGACCTGGTCGCAGCGGCTGCTGCGGGCCACGTGCCCGGAGTCGGTCACCCTGCGGCTGCACCAGGCGCTGGCCGACCAGCACAACCTCGCGGGCTGGACCTCCTTCGACGTCGGCCTGTACGGGGCGGCGAGAAGTCACCTGGCCCGCGCGCTGGAACAGGCCAAGTACGCGAGGAACCCCTCGCTCGCGGCCAACGTCCTGTATCGGATGGGACGCGTCCACCTGCACTGCGACCGCATCCTGGACGCGCTGCGGTTCTTCCAGCTCGGGCAGATCTGCGCGCAGGACGCCAGCTGCGAGCGGACCGTGGCGATGCTCTTCGCCAACGAAGCGTGGGCCTACGCGCTGCTGGGCGACAGCGACCTCGCCCTCAAATCGATCAACAGGGCGAGTGACGAGCTGGCCCGCGCCCGTGACCGCGAGTCACCCGCCTGGGTGAGCTTCTTCGGCACCGCCGACCTCGACGCCACGAGCGGCATGGTCCACGCCGACCTCGCCGTGACCCACCTCGACAGTCACCTCGGCATCGCCGAGCGGTTCCTCACCGACGCGCTCGGGCAGCGCGATCCGAGCATGGCCAGGAGCAGGGCCTTCGAGCTGACGGCCCTCGCGACGGTGCAGCTCAGAGCCGGTGACATGACCTCGGGGCTCGCCAACGGCGACGAGGCCGTCACCCTGGCGACCGAGATCCGTTCGGTGAGGATCAGCGACCGCCTCGCGCCGCTGCAGGCCGTCGCCATGATGCGGGCGCACAGCGGCGACGCGCAGGACCTCGCCCGGCGGATCTCGGCGGTGCGCGCCGCATGACGATGACCACCGACCACGCCGGCGGGCTCACTCGCGACCGGCTCCACTCGCTGCTGGCGTCGGTCTGCGCCCGGGCGGGGCTCGTACCCGGTGACGCCGAGCTGATCAAGTTCACCAACAACGCCGTCTTCCGCCTGCGGCGGGCGTCCGTCGTGGTGCGGGTCGCCGGCTCCTCGGCCGCCCGCTCCCGCGTGCCGACGGTGGTGCGGGTCGCCCGCTGGCTGGCCGACCACGACTTCCCCGCGGTGCGGCTGCTGCCCGGCTGCGAGCAGCCGCTCCAGGTGGAGGGCCACCTGGTCACCCTGTGGGAGAACACCCCCGAGGTGGGGCCGCGCCCCGGCGGCGGTGACCTGGCCGCCATGCTCAGGCGGCTTCACACGCTCGCGGACCCGCCGGTGGACCTGCCGGAGTGGGCCCCGATGACCGAGGTCCGCCAGCGGCTCGACGAGCCGGAGGACCTGCCCCCTGGCGACCACGCCTTCCTGCTCGACGAGTGCGACGAGATCGAGGAGCGGCTCGCCGCACTCGACTACGTGCTCCCCGCCGGGGTCATCCACGGCGACGTGTTCATGGGCAACGTCATCGCCGGTCCCGCGGGGCCGGTGCTGTGCGACTTCGACAGCACGGCGATCGGCCCGCGCGAGTGGGACCTGGCCCCCGTCGCGGTCGGACGCCTGCGGATGGACTATCCCTGGGACGAGCACACGCCGCTCGCCGAGGGCTACGGCTTCGACGTCACCCGCTGGCCGGGCTTCCCGGTGCTGCGCCGCCTTCGCGAGCTGAAGCTGGTCACCAGCGTCGTGCCCGTCCTGCGCAGCAACCCGGGCATCCGGCCGCAGTGGGAACACCGCATGCGCAGTTTCAGGTCCCGCGACCAGACGGTCAGGTGGCAGCCGTACCGGTGACCGGTGAACGGGCCCGGCGTAAACCGCGCACGGCCCCGGGGACACCGGGGCCGTCGCGGTCCAGGGAGATTCCGGGACGTGGTCCTGGGGGACGGCAAGCGGTGGCAGGCTGTCGGGAAGCGACACCCGGTCAACGTTCGGGGTGGTTTCCACGGGGGACATAGGGGCTGAACTCCCGATCGTCGCTCGGAGGACATCGCATGCTCAGGATCGGCAAGCTCACCTCTTCGGACCGCCCTCAATGGGAAACCCTGTTCCGCGGCTACAACGACTTCTACGAGCGCACGCTCACGCCCCAACTGTACGACCGTGCCTGGGACGAGTTCCGGGAGGACGTCCGGATGCACGCCCTCGGCGCGAAGCTCAACGGCGAGCTGGTCGGCATCGCGCACTTCCTCATCCACTCCAGCACCACGGCGCTGGACGTGTGCTACCTGCAGGACCTGTTCACCGCGCCGCAGGCCCGGGGCAAGGGGGCGGGGCGGGCACTGATCGATGAAGTGACCGAGTGGGCACGCGCCCGCGACTGCAGCAGGGTCTACTGGTCCACCCAGGAGACGAACACCGCCGCCCGGCGGCTCTACGACAAGGTCGGCGTGAACAGGGGGTTCATCCTCTACCAGATCGACCTCTAGCCATCGGGAGGGACAGCCGGGGATCGCTCCCCGGCCGGCGTCCCGGTGATCCGGTGGAGCCGACCGGGTGACCCGGTCGGCGACCGGACCCGGACCGGTGCCGCTGGGGCACCGGTCACCGGTCTCACGCGGAGATGCGGTCGGTACTGTCGGATCGTTGGCGGTCGTGGGCTTGCTGGAGTTCGGTGTTGATGCGCAGGGCCTCGGCGAGCTGGTCCTCCAGGATGATGATGCGGCAGGCCGCCTCCAGGGCGGTGCCCTGGT
>NZ_JBPXMD010000031.1:0-91013 GCF_051918855.1 Streptosporangium sp. H16 | reverse complement strand
GAAAGACCCAGCCCAGGCTGATCCGAGCGACCGCCCAGACGTAGTCGACCGGCCGCTTGACGACCTGCGCGGGGGCGACCTGCGCGGGGGCGGCGTGTGCAGGAACGGTCCGTGCGGGAACGGCGTCCATGACCGGCCCGGTGTGAACGTCGTGTCCGTGAGTGGTGGCCATGACGGCTCCCCTTTCCGTGTAGTTCCGTAGTGTTCCGCGGTGTTCCGCGGTCTTTGCGACGTCCTCATCACACCGCATTCCCCAAGCCCGACCACAGTGCCGTACGGGCCGGGTCACGATCTCGAATGTCCCTGACACATGGGACCTTCGCCCCTGTCACGCGGCGCGCGACAGAAGCGGGACGGTGAAAGGAGCCCGCACCGCCCCGGACAGGACGCCCCTCGCGTGAACATCACAGGACGCCGCTCCCGCCCACCGGCACAGGAAAACACCGAAACAACACAGGTGACCACCACCTCGCCACGCTCAACGGCCCGGTGCACGCTCATCCGCGGCGACCAGCCCATCCGATGCACCAACAACAAGACCCCACGCAGGCTGTAGCGGACATGAGACAACCGGCCGATCACCTCGGCGACCCGGACCGGCACCCAGCGCTAACGCCACGCATGGCGGATCCTCAACCGCCCCAACCCCATGGTTCCCGAGATCCGGATCCTCGGCCCGCCGGAGCGGGAACGCCGCCGAGGCCGGTAGAGCGGACCCCTCCATCCGCTGCGCAGACCCTCGACGTCGACGATCGCGTCGCGAGGCACCGTGATCCTGGCCCCGCCGGTGCCCAGATACAACTCGATGTCGACCACCGGATGCTCGATGACCGCCCGCGACAGGTCCAGGTGCACCCTTGCGAGTGCGGACTCCACCTTGAGGATCCGGGGTACCCGCCACGCGCCACGCCGCCGGATCCGCCCACCGGCGGCGGCGATCGTGGACGTGGCACCCACGTCCTCCAGGAGCGAGACCAGAGCCGCCCCGAGCTCTCCGTACGTCCCGGCGGTAAGCGCCCGGTGGAGGCGTTCGTCCAGCTCCTCATGCGAGAGGTGCCCTTCGGCGTACACCTCCTGCAGACGCCGCACGACCACGTCCCGGTCGTCCCCACTGATCAGTGACGACCGGCGGCCCGGCCCATCGGCCCAGGCCATCACCGGCCTCTGCGCCCGTAAGCACGCAGCGACAGCGGGACGAACACCACCAGCAGCACGACCGACCAGAGCACGACGGCGGCCACCGGATGCGCGAGCGGCCAAACCGTGTCCCCCAAGCCCCCGGACGGCACACCTGGATTGCCGAACAACTCCCGGGAGGCGGCGGTGAGCGCGCTCACCGGGTTCCAGTCGGCCAGGAAACGCAGCCAGCCCGGCATACCACCGGTCGGGACGAACGCGTTCGACAGCATCGTGAACGGCAGGAACAGCGGCACCATCGCGTCGGCCACCTGGTCGTTCCTCACCGCCAGGCCCACGTAGACGCCCACCCAGCTCAGCGCGTACCGCAGCACGATCAACAGCAGGAACGCCTGGACCGTGGGAACCAAACCGCGATGCGGCTGCCAGCCCACCAGCAGGCCCGCCCCCACCATGACGGCCAGCATCAACAAGCCGACCAGGGAGTCGGCGCCCGTCTGCCCGAACGGCACCGCCAAACGCGCCATCGGCATGGAGCGAAACCGGTCCATCACACCGCGGGAGGCGTCGGCCGCCGTCCGTGCCATGACCCCCATCACCGCCGAGAAGGTCACCATCGCGAACAACCCGGGCATGAGGTACTCGCGGTAGTCACCGCCACCCGGCACCTGGATCGCGCTACCGAAGACATACCCGAACAACACCACCATGACGGCCGGGAAGACCAGCGCGGCGACGAGCTCGCCGGGATCATGTCGCAGCCGTCCCAGCTCGCGGCCGACCAAGGTCAGCCCATCGGTGAACGTCCACCGCAGGCGGCGCCCCAGCGGCGAGGCAAGGCCGGTCATCAGACCAGCTCCTTCCGGTCGGTGAGGCGCAGGAACACCTCATCCAGGGTGGGACGGCGCAGCCGCACATCGGCCGCGGCGACCCCGGCGCGATCGAGCTCACGCACGATGTCGGCGAACCGGAAGCCGCCGCCCGGCAGGGCGACACTGAGCCGCTCGGCACCGGTCATCGTGGGATCGATCCCGGCCAGGGCCCTCAGCACGGTCGCCGCCGGACGCAGAGCGGCAGGGTCTTCGAGGACGACGTCGAGGCGGTCACCGATCGTGGCCTTCAGCTCGTCGGGCGTGCCCGTGGCGATCACCTGCCCGTGGTCGACGACGGCGATGTCGTCGGCCAGCCGGTCGGCCTCGTCCAGGTACTGCGTGGTGAGCAGCACCGTAGTGCCGTCCGCCACCAGCTCGCGGACGTTGTCCCAGATCTCGCCGCGGCCGCGCGGGTCCAGGCCAGTGGTCGGCTCGTCCAGGAAGAGCACCTCGGGGCGCAGAATGAGGCTGGTGATCAGGTCGAGGCGGCGCCGCATGCCACCGGAGTAACCGGTGACCTGCCGATCGGCGGCGTCCATCAGGCCGAAGCGCTCCAGCAGCTCGTCGGCCCGCCGGTACGCCTCGCGCCGGGACAGGTGGGACAGGCGCCCGAACATGCGCAGGTTGCCACGGCCGGTGAGCTTCTCATCCACGGCGGCGTACTGGCCCGCGAGCCCGATCCTGGCGCGCACCTCGCCGGCCTCGCGGACGACGTCGTATCCGGCGACGCGGGCGTGCCCGGCATCGGGATCGGACAAGGTCGCCAGGATGCGCACCGCGGTCGTCTTCCCCGCGCCGTTGGGCCCCAGCACGCCGCAGACCGTTCCTCGCGGAACGCTCAGGTCCAGCCCCCGCAGCGCCCGAGTATCGCCGAAGGACTTGTGCAGCCCCTCGGCGAAGACGACCGGATCCACCATGATTCCTCCACTGGGTACGTTGTACGCGGTCAAGGCGGCCAGGCTAAGTTACTGGGTACTATGTACGCAAGTAGGGGGTGAAACGGTGACCGACGCCGAGTACACGAACATCTGGATGCGGCCCGAACGCCCCGCCCGCGGGCCGAAACCGACCTACAGCCGCGCCCAGATCACCGAGACGGCCATCCGGATCGCCGACACCGAAGGACTGGAGGCCGCCACCATGCGGCGCATCGCCGCCGAGATCGGCACGGGCGCGATGTCCCTCTACCGCTACGTCCCAAGCCGCGACGACCTCATCGCACTCATGGCCGACCGGCTCATGGGCGAGATCGACGTCGCGGGACTACCCTCCGACGACTGGCGCGCGGACCTGACACGCTACGCCGACGAACTGCGGACGATGTGGCTGAGACACCCGTGGATCGCCACCGTACAGCGATCACTCCCCAGCTTCGGCCCCAACCAGCTACTCCTGATCGAACGACTGATGGGAGTGCTCGACACCTTCGTCTCCATCGACGAGAACCTCAGCCTCATCGCCATGCTGAACAGCTACATCGAAGGCACCGTCCGCGAGGAGATCAGCTCGGCCAAGGAAATCCGCCGCAGCGGGCTCAGCGAATCAGAATGGATGGCACGGAGCTACCCGTACATCGACCGCCTGGTGAAAAGCGGGGAATACCCGATCTTCACCAAGATCGTGATGGAGGCGCGCCAGCCGCACCTGAGCCGCGACGACCAGTTCCGGTACGGACTGGAACGCGTCCTCAACTGCATCGCCGCAGCCCTCCCGACAACGGCCGAACCCGCGGCGACGCACCGGAAGGAACAGGAAGACCACAACGGTTAGCACCGACCGGCCGACGGCCGGCGGCGCACACCCACACCTCACCACCCAGGACTCCCCCACCGGCCCGGAACCGCCGCACAGGACCCGGACCCCGGCCGCCGCCGGCCCCGAGGAGAACTAACCGTGACTGCCCTCCGGAACGCTGTCCGCGGACATGCCCCCCTCTCCCGGAGCGCTCGTCAGGTAGACGTGCTGGTGACCGTGGCCGGCATCGACATTGATCTGGTCGAGCTGTGTCGCCGCGACAGACCACGTCGCGACGGCCGCGGACCGTTGACGGGCCGCCAGGTCGAGGAAAGGCTGCCGCAGGTCCGCAGGAAGCCCCCGGCCGGACGCGTACGAGTCGACCGCGACCGCCATGACGTCCACCGCGCTACGGAATCCCGCACGAGCCACGTTGGTCGCGGTCGTTCCAGAAGGAGTCTCCGCATGCCTGTCGACGGCCCGCCGCAGAACGCTCCGCCACCCGTCGACCTCCGCCGACTCCGCCGACCGCGCACCGGGCTTTCCATCCCGGGGAAGCACCTCGGCGAGCCCGGACAACACCCCGTTCAGCTCACCGGCGGTCACCCGCGCCGTGGAGGTCAGCTCACCGATCTGCTGGACGTCCCGCTTCGCCTCCGCCTCCCGCATGTCGGCGACGGCGACCTGGGAGGCGTCAGGGCTACCGAGGAGATAGCCCACCGGCCCGGCTATCGCGACGGCGGCGAGAACGGCCACGACGTAACGCGCCCGGCCGGACGGGCGAACGTCCGGCCGGGACGGGGCACGGGGTGGCCTGACCGTTTTCGAGGACATCCAGAGGCTCCTGTCACCTGGCTACACGGCCGACGCTACCGCTTTCAACGATCTACGTCCATGATCACACCGAACCCCGGAGGCCCCCTGTCTTTTGGTGGGCGCCTTCAGTCCATCATGCTTTTGTTGATCTTAAAACTGCCCGACGCCTTTACAATGTAGATTTATAACGAGGCGTCGGCCTCGCCGGCCGCCATCGGCAAGCCCCGTCACCTTCGGCAGGCCGGTGTAGGGTCGTTCCATGACCCCGGAAGACCTCGCCAACCTCGCCCACCTGCGCCGAGCCCGGGATCTGATCGACCGGGAGTACGCCCGGCCGCTCGACGTGCCGACGATGGCCCGCCGCGCGCTCATGTCGCCGGGGCACTTCTCGCGACGCTTCCGGGCGGCCTATGGCGAGACGCCGTACAGCTACCTCATGACCCGCCGGATCGAGCGGGCGATGGCGCTGCTGCGCGGGGGGATGAACGTGACCGACGCGTGCATGGCGGTCGGCTGTACCTCGCTCGGCTCGTTCAGCTCGCGGTTCACCGAGATCGTCGGGGAGACGCCGAGCACGTACCGCGGCCGGGAGCACAGCGCCGTGGCGGCGATGCCCGCCTGCGTGGCGAAGGTGCACACCCGCCCGACGAGAATTCTTCCGAGCAGGATCGAAGAAGCGGGTCAAGCGGCCGCCGCCTAACGTTGGCGGCATGACCATCGCACTCCAGTACTGCCAGATCACCGTCAACGACCTGGACGAATCGCTCGCCTTCTACCGCGACGCGCTCGGCCTCGAAACGCGCAACGACGTCGCCTCCGGCGGATTCCGCTGGGTCACCCTCGGCAGCGCGACCCAGCCGGACCTCCAGATCGTGCTTTCCGAACCGCACGCCGGCCGTTCCCAGGCCGACGGCGACGCCCTGCAGGAACTGCTCACCAAGGGCGTCCTACCGATGACCGTCTTCAACACCGACGATCTCGACGCGACCTTCGAGCGGGTACGGGCATCGGGCGCCGAGGTGCTGCAGGAGCCCATCGATCAGCCCTGGGGGCCGCGCGACTGCGCCTTCCGCGACCCGTCGGGCAACATGGTGCGGATCCAGCAGGAGGCCAAGGCGTAACGCCCGGCGGCATGCGGTCGCCGCCCGGCGCACGAGGCCGCCGGGCGGCGACCGCATGCCGCCTCGGGAGGTGACCGGCGGCGGCACGCGGCGGTACACCATGAGAGGCCGGCGCTCCGGAGCACTGCTCGCGACCGGCCATCCGGGGATGAACCCATGGGAACGGGGCGAGAGCCCAAAACGCGTCCGCGCCGGCACCTGAAGGCCGGCGACGCGATCGAACGAATCCGACGCGACAGCGGACACCACCCCCCTCGTTTCGCAAATGAAAACGATTATCGCTATCATTGGCTCACCCGTCCCCCTCCCAGGAGTGAAGACGCTTGGCCAGAAACGACGTACGACCGGTGATCAAGCTGCGATCCACCGCGGGCACCGGCTACACCTACGTGACCCGCAAGAACCGCCGCAACGACCCCGACCGGCTCAGCCTGCGCAAATACGACCCGGTCATCCGCCGGCACGTGCTGTTCCGGGAGGACCGCTGAAGCAACGAGAGAAGACGCCCACCCCGGCCGCCACCCCGTGGCGTTCCGCTCCCAGGAAGGAAACCGCATGTCCGCCCACTGCCAGCTCACCGGCGTCAAACCGGTCTTCGGCAACAACGTCTCCCACTCCCACCGGCGCACCCGCCGCCGATGGAGTCCCAACATCCAGCCCCGCCGCTACTGGCTGCCCGCCGAGGGCCGCTTCGTACGGCTGACGCTCAGCGCCAGGGCCGTCAAGACCATCGACAAGATCGGCATCGAGGCCGCCGTGGCCCGCATCCGCGCCCGGGGAGAACGCGTCTGATGGCGAAGAAAAGCAAGATCGCGGCCAACGAGCGGCGCAAACTCGTCGTCATCCGTTACGCGGAGCGCCGGGCCGAGCTCAAGGAGATCATCCGTACCGGCTCCCCCGGCGAGCGGGCCCGGGCCGTCCGCGAGCTGAGCCGCCAGCCGCGCGACGCCGGCGCCATCCGCGTGCGCAACCGCGACGCCACCGACGGCCGCCCCCGCGGACACCTGCGCAGGTTCGGGCTCTCCCGGATCCGCTTCCGCGAGCTGGCCCACCGCGGCGAGCTGCCCGGCGTCACCAAATCCAGCTGGTAGGAGCACCACGACATGGCAGTCCCCAAACGCAGGACCTCCCGAAGCAACACCCGCCACCGGCGCTCGCAGTGGAAGGCCACCGCACCCGACCTCGTCCCGGTCACCGTCGACGGGCGCGAGCTGCTGGTGCCGCGCCGGCTCGTCCCCGCCTACCGGCGCGGCCTCCTCACCCCCTGAGAACCGCCTTCCGGGAACCACCCCGAGAACCGGCCCGCACCCCGGAGCCACCACCGTGAACCCGCGCGGTGAACCCCATACCACGAGAGGAGCCGTCATGTCCGTCCCCGTCGTCATCGTCTCAGGACTGCATCCCGAACCGCGCTCGGCCCTGGTGGACCGCCTGCTCGCCGATCATCCCGGATCGGTGGCGATCCACCACGACCTGCGGCAGGTGAGCACCGGGCGCGTGGAACGCGTCGTGCGCGACGCGTCGGGGACGCTGGATCTGCGGGAGGTGCGCCTCGCGCACGGCTGCGTCACCTGCACCGTGCGCGAGGACCTCGTTCCCGTCCTGCTGTCGCGGGCGGACTCGGCGCCGCTGCTCATCGTGGAGCTGTGGGACTCGGTCGAGCCCAGGACCGTGGCCGAGGCCCTCGCCTGGCACGAGGACACCGTGCACCGCCTGCGCCTGACCGGGGTGCTGACCGCGCTGGACGCGGCACGCACGACCGAGGACGTCTGCTGTGGCGACACCCTGGCCGCGCACGGCAAACACGCGGCGGCCGGCGACGAGCGCCACCTGGCCGGGGTGCTCACCCGCCAGATCGAGTACGCCACCGCCCTCGTCGTGTCCGGCGCGGACGAGGAGGACGTCGAGCTGGCCCTGGCCGTGCTCGGCCACCTCGCCCCCACCACCCCGGCCGGCCCCCCTGACCTCGCGCTGCCCGCCGTCACCGGTGCGGGGATCGACGTGGAGATGCTCGGGGCCCGCGTCGACCCGGCGACCGCCCAGCTGCCCTGTGACGCGCGGACCGGGGAGATCTCCACCGTGGTCTGGCACCGGCTGCGTCCCCTGCACCCCCAGCGGCTGTTCGACGCCGTCGACGAGCTGGTCACCGAGACCGTCCGCAGCCGCGGCCGGTTCTGGCTGGCCAACCGGCACGAACGCCTGCTCGCCTGGGACGCCGTGGCGGGCGTCGTCAGCGTCGAGGACGCCGGTCCCTGGCTGGTCACCCTGCCCGAGGCCGCCTGGGAGATGGAGAGCCCCGCCCGCCGCATGGCCGCCACCCTCGACTGGACCCCCCAGCTCGGCGACCGCGTCCAGCACCTCGCCTTCACCGGCCCCGACCTGGACCGCGACCGCATCCTGTCGCTGCTGGACTCCTGCCTGCTCACCGAGGACGAGACCCTGGCCGGCTCCGACATCTGGGCCGGATACCCCGACCCGTTCGCGTTCGTCCTCGACCTGAAGGAGACCTCCGCGTGAGACCTCGCCGCGCGCACGCCGTCCTTCCCTCCCGAGGTGCCCGCCGGGACACGCACCGGGTACGCGCCGCGGCCCGGCGGGAAAAGGACCGTCAGGTGCCGACGGCGGCCGGGACGCACTCGACGACGGTGTGCCGCGCCGTGATGTCGCGCACGGCGGCGACCCGCAGTCCGGCGGCCGCGGCCAGCGCCCGGTAGTCGTCGACGGTCCGTTCCCGGCCACCGGCAAGGACCAGCATCCGCAGGTTCATCTCCGCGAACATGGCCGGATCGTCCCCCGTGACGATCGGTGACTCAAGGATCAGCACCCGGCCGCGCCGGCCCGCCGCGCCGGCGCAGCGGCGCAGGATGGCGGTCGCCTCGGCGTCGGCCCAGTCGTGCAGCACGCGGTTGAGCACGTACACGTCGGCGCCGCCGGGCAGCTCGTCGAAGAAACTCCGCCCGACCGTCTCGCACCGGTCCGCCAGCCCGCGTCCGGCCAGGTACCGCTGCGCGCGTGACGCGGTGTCCGGTAGGTCGATCAGCACGCCGCGCAGGCCCTCGTGGCGCGACAGCAGCTCGGCCAGCAGCGCTCCGGTACCGCCGCCGACGTCGGCCACCCGGCTCAGCGCCGACCAGCCGCAGGCCTCCGCCAGCTCGCCGTACCCGGTGTCGGCCGCCATCGTCGCGCGGCTTGGACGAATCGGCACTCGGTGTACGCCGAGGCGATGAACGGCTCGACCGTCCGTCGGCACCGCGCCTCCGGATGGACCGGATGTGACGGCGATCCCGGGAACCGGAGAAGGCCGGGGCTCCTTCCTGGCGTGATCGCGAAATGTACGTGATCATTGGACCCACCATGCAGCGCCGTGCTCTTGTCCGTACCGTCGCGGGATTGGGCGCCGTCGCCCTCTCCGGGCTCCTGCGGCATCGCGGGCGCCGCGCCGGCGTCGTCCGTGACGACCGAACCCCTCCACGCTGACCCCGCCCGCCCTCCGACCCCCATCCGAGGAAAGAAGAAAGAGGACACACCCCCCATGGCTCTTGCCGGTGTCTTCCTGCCCATCGCCCTCGCGGTCATCATGTTCGGCCTCGGCCTGGGCCTGACGATCGCCGACTTCCGCCGGGTCGTCGCCTACCCCAAGGCCACCGTGGTCGCGCTCGCCTGCCAGATCCTGGTGCTGCCCGCGATCTGCTTCGGCCTGGTGCTCGCCTTCGGCCTACCGCCCGCGCTCGCCGTGGGCATGATGCTCCTGGCCGCCTCCCCCGGCGGGACCACGGCCAATCTCTACAGCCACCTGTTCGGCGGCGACGTCGCGCTCAACGTGACGCTCACCGCGATCAACTCCGTGCTGGCCGTCGTCACGCTGCCGCTGGTCACCAACCTGTCGCTGAGCTACTTCGCCGCCGACTCGGCCGGGCTGGGCCTGCAGTTCGACAAGACCGTCCAGGTGGTCGCGATCGTGCTCATCCCCGTCGCGATCGGCATGGCGATCCGGGCGTGGCGGCCGCGGTTCGCCGACTGGATGAACACGCCTGTGAAGATCGCCTCCGCCGTCATCCTGGTCCTGGTGATCGTCGGCGCCCTGCTGCAGGAGCTGGACAACCTCGGCGGCTACATCCGCTCGGTCGGCGCGATCACGCTGGTGTTCAGCGTGCTCAGCCTGGCCATCGGCTACTGGGTGCCGCGCCTGGCCGGGATCGAGCGCGGCCAGGCCATCGCCTCCTGCATGGAGATCGGCATCCACAACGCCACGCTGTCCATCGCGGTCGCGCTCACGCTGCTGGGTGACACCCAGATGGCCATCCCCGCCGCCACCTACGGCGTGCTGATGTTCTTCACCGCCGCCGTTGCCGGATTCCTCCTCAGGTCCCGTACGGCGAAGCTCGCCCCCGATGCGGCTCTGTGAAAAGGAGCGCCCTTCCGCTCCCCCGGCTCCTCGGGTGACCGCGGGAGGTCGCGGGCGCCTGCTCGCGACCTCCCGCGCCGGAAGGTGACCTGGCCCGGCCGCCGCCCTCGCGCGGAGGGCGGGCCAGGGAGATCCCGGGTCCGGCGAGCCGCACGGCGGCTCGCCGGAGATCACGTCGTCACGTCGTCACGCGGAAGGTGGCGTCGCCTCGGCCCTGCGCGTCGTTGATCGGGTCGAGCCGGAGCAGGTAGTCGTAGTGCCTGATGTACCGGTCGGGGAAGTTGTACGACTGGAAGGACGTCCACGACGCGTTGGCGAGCCCGGCGACCTGGCGGAACGTGGCGTCCGCCGCGAAGGTGGCGGTGCCGTCGTCGGGCGCGAGGACGAAATCGTACCCGTAGTGCCGCAGGTAGTACCCGGGATAGTTCACCGACGCGAAGGACACGTAGCCGCTGCCGTTCGCCAGGCCCGGCACCAGCCGGAACTGCGCGTCCTGGGCGGGGCTGACGTTCGCGTCGATGCGCACGTCGAGGTTCGCGTGCCGCACGTAGCGGGTCTGGAAGTTGTACGACTGGATGCGGTTGACCGGCGCGGTGGCGCCCCAGCGGCCGAGGACGCGGTTCTCCTCCGCGGCGGTCAGGTTGAGGATGGAGCCGTGGCGCTTGCGGTTGACGCCCATGCCGTAGTCGGAGCGCGTCTGGAAGTTGCGCGTGCTGCCCAGGTTGGTGGAGGTGATGGGCATGTAGCCGCGGCCGGTGGCGTACTGGTCCAGCCACAGGGCCCACTCGTTGCGGCCGTTGAACTGCGCCCACATCGGGCCCTCCACGACGTTGCCGCCGCCCGTGCCGTTGGAGATGCCCATGTGCGACAGGTTCCCGAGGGTCGTCCAGGATCCCAGGATCGAGTTGCTCGCCTCGATCGTGATGTGGCCGTCCGCCGAGGCCCGGTAGTACCGGTAGCCGCCGACGCTGCCGGGCACGTCGACGATCTGCGTGTCGATGATGCCCTGGCCGGTCCCGCGGTCGATGTACAGCTGCGGTGCGGAGAAGCTGCGGAAGTCAGCGGTGCGCGTGTACCAGATGCGGTGCTTGGTCACGCCGTTGCGGGACGAGTTCGTCGCCCAGTACAGGACGTAGTCGCCGGTCTCGGGGTTGTAGATGGCCTCGGGCGCCCAGGCGTTGCCCGCGCCGGGGATGCCGCCCGCGACGTTGATCAGCCACGGGGCCGACCAGTTCACCAGGTCGGTCGACTCCCACACGACGAGCGAGGTGCTGCCCCGGCTCGAGGCGTCGCCCCACGAGGTGCCGCTGGCGATGCGCAGGTCCGTCGCGACGATCCAGTACCGGTCCCCGGCGGGAGAGCGGACGAGGGCGGGGTCGCGGACCCCTCGGGTGCCGACCGTGGAGCGCAGGACCACCGCGCCGTTGTTCAGGTCGGTCCAGCGCAGCCCGTCGTCGCTGTGGGCGAGGTAGATCTGCTCGCCGTTCGCCGACTCCCCGGTGAAGTGCGCCATCAGGTACCCGGTGAAAGGTTCGAGGGCGGCCGCCTCCTTCGGGACGGCCAGCGACCACGAGGTGAACATCAGGCAGGCGGCGAGCACCGCGCCCACCCGGGACAAGGCTTTCAACATGCGTTTCTCCTTTGGGAGCGGGCACGATGGGGCGGATGGCGCCGTCCCCGGCGATGCATCCGGTCGAGGGTGGTCTCCCTGCCTTCTCGTCGTCGGCGGCGCCGGGCGCGGCGCCGGTGGGGGCTGGACGGTACGGGGGCCGCGTGCCGCGCGGACCGGCCGGGGCGGCCGGCTCCCGTGGCCGGGCGCGGGCCGGTGGCGTCGTGTACGGCCGCGTCGAGGGACACGGGCGCGTCCTGCCTCGCCCCTCTATCGGACTATTCGTGTTAGCGCTAACAATTCGTATCGCGAATATTTATCTTTTACGGCACCACGTGACCGCCGACATGCCGAAACGCGAACAGGAAACCGCGGCCGGACAGAGGTTACATCGGCGTCACATCAGTGTGATCGCTAACATCCGGTCGGTCAATACCCCATGACGCCCGGCCGGCGAGCCACCGTCGCCGACCGGCCGGCGAGCGACGACAGGCCTCTCGAAAGTGCAGGTCAGCGGCGCCCTATCGGCCCATCGGCAGAGCGCGGGCCGCTCCCGTCCGGTAATCCGGGTGTTGACAACCATGCTGTGAGCGTTAACACTCTGCGAAACGCGCCGGAAACACGGACGCGGCCCGGCCCTCACCGCCCCATCGGCAATCCGGGGATCCGGTCATCGCTCCAGGGATTACCGAGATTTCGTACAGAAATAAGTTAGCGCTAACATAACCTCGCCCCGCTCACCTTGCGGCGCAGCTCGGCGTCCGGCTCGTTCCACACCGCCACGTAGCGGCAGGTGGGGCATCGGCCGGTCCAGGTGACCAGCAGGGCCTGAAGCTCTTTGAGGGTCGTATGGAGCCTCAGGCCGTCCCGGTGTGCGCTCGACGGCCGCGTCAGCTCGGCGCGGCCCCAGCGCTCTCCCGCGTCAGCTCGGCGCGGCCCCAGCGCTCTCCCGCGTCAGCTCGGCGCGGCCCCAGCGCTCTCCCGCGTCAGCTCGGCGCGGCCCCAGCGCTCTCCCGCGTCAGCTCGGCGCGGCCCCAGCGCTCTCCCGCGTCAGCTCGGCGCGGCCCCAGCGCTCTCCCGCGTCAGCTCGGCGCGGCTCCGGTGCTCTCCCGCACGATGAGCTCGGGCTCCACCAGCCGCCGGGGCTGGCTCGGCCTGCCCGCCATCTGGTCGAGCAGCACGTGGAAGGCGTGGCTGCCGACCTCCTCGAAATCCTGCCGGACCGTCGTGAGCGGGGGCCAGAAGTAGGCGGACTCCGGCACGTCGTCGAAGCCCACCACGCTGACGTCCTCGGGAACGCGCCGCCCGGCCTCGCGCAGTGCTCTCAGCACGCCCAGGGCCATCTGGTCGTTGCCCACGAAGATGGCCGTGACCTCGGGGTCCTGTGCCAGGCGGCGGCCGAGCTGGTAGCCGGAGCGCGAGCTCCAGTCCCCGCGCAGCACCTCGGGAACCCGGTGCCCTCCGGCCTCCAGCACCTCGCGCCAGCCCTCGACCCGGCCGTTGGCGTCGATCCAGCTGGCCGGGCCCGCCACATGCCACACCGTCTCATGGCCGAGGCTGAGCAGATGCCTGGTCGCCCGTGCCGCTCCCGCCCGCTGGTCGACCATGACGACGGGAACGGAAAGGCCGGCCCCGGCGTCGACCGCGACCACGGGGATATCCGACGACAGGTGGCGCAGGCCGTCGGCCGCCGACTCGTGCGGGGCGACGATGATGACGCCGTCCACCGACTGGGAGCGCAGCTGGCGGAGGCTCTCCTCGATCGAACGACGGTCGAGCGTGCTCAGGCTGGCGATGCTCACGGCGTAGTCGTTGAGCCTCGCGGCACGCTCGATGCTGTGGAGGGTCGAGGCCGGACCGTACAGGGTCGTGTCGATGCTGACCACGCCCAGCACCCCCGACCGTCCCGTGGCGAGCTGGCGGGCCGCGGCGTTGGGCCGGTAGTCCAGCTCCTGCACCGCGGCCAGCACGCGCGCCCGGGTTTCGGTGTGCACCCTCTCGGGCGCGTTGAGCGCCCGGGAGACGGTCATCGCCGACACTCCGGCGAGCGCGGCGACGTCCTCCAGCACAGCAGGTCTGGAGCGCGGCGGGCCGTCGTTCGATTTCGCCTTCAAAGCAGCTCACCCCCTATGCGATAACGCTAACAGGAGTTCCGGGCCCGCTCCGCTAAGACGGACACCGTCCGTGCCGGGATCGGGCCACGAGGACGACCTCGCCGGCGGCGGCACCGCGATGTCCGATGCCGCCGTGGCGAGAGGTGGGGGCCGCGTCCATGACGAGCGACTCCGGCGGCGACAGGGTGCCCGGGGGTGAAGAACGAGCACCGCCGTCCTATTCGAAGAGGGACGGGTCTCCGGTGCCTCGGCGGAGGATCTCGGGCTCACCCTGCGAGAAGTCGACGACCGTCGTCGGGACGGCGCCGCACTCGCCGGAGTCGATGACGGCGTCCACCACGTGGTCGAGCCTCTCCTTGATCTCCCAGCCCTGCGTCAGGGGCTCGGCCTCGTCGGGCAGCAGCAGGGTGCTCGACACCAGCGGTTCGCCGAGTTCGGCCAGCAGCGCCTGCGTGACGACGTGATCGGGGATCCGGACGCCGACCGTCTTCTTCCGGGGATGCAGCAACCGCCGCGGCACCTCCTTGGTCGCGGGCAGGATGAAGGTGTAACCGCCGGGGGTCGCCGCCTTGACCGAGCGGAACAGCGCATTGCTTACATGCACGAACTGGCCGAACTGAGCGAAATCTCTACAGACCAGGGTGAAGTGGTGGTCGCTGCCGAGGTCGCGGATCTCCCTGATCCGGTCGATCCCCTCCTTGTTGCCCAGCCGGCATCCCAGCGCGTAACCGGAGTCCGTCGGGTACGCGATCAGCCCGTCCGCGCGCAGGAGCTCGACCACCTGGCCGATCAGCCGGGGCTGGGGACTGTTCGGATGCACATCAAGGTATTTCGCCACACCCCGAGCTTAGAAGCGAATACCACCCCGCGTGACATGTGGCCCTCAAGGCTCGACGGGACACGCGGCCCGCAAGGAGGGCCGGCGGGTGCCGTTCGGGTGGTCCCCGTCGAGGCGCCCGGGAGCGCACGGCACCGAGGTGTTCCGGGTGACGCCGCTGTCCGGCGGACCGCTATCGTGGTGTGCCATGGAGTGCTTCGCCGCTTGGCGTACCCGTCACTGAGGGCCTGTTCGCCGCCGGAACCAGGCCGTGAGCGGGCCGACCGATGCCCTTTTCTCGTTCGGGTGTCAAACCCTCAGTCCGAAAGGCGCACTTCCATGCTCATCCGCCCGTTCGTTCAGCACGACCTGGCGCGGCTCACCGCATTGACCATCGAGACGTTCCGGCCGTTCTACGAGGACCACTTCCGCCCCCTGGTGGGTGAGGTCGTCTTCGCCAACCAGCACGGCGACTGGCGCGGCGACTATCGCGAGCAGGTCGCCGAACTCCACGACCCGGACCTGCACAAGTACGTCGCGGTCGCCGAGACCGGGGACGTCGTCGTCGGCTACGTGGCCTGGAGCGTCGACCCGGCTCGCCGGAACGGGACCATCACGCATCTCGCCGTCTCGGCCGAGCACCGCCGCAACCGCGCGGGCACCGCGCTGTGCGAGCACGCCTTCGGTGAGATGCGGGCTCTCGGAGCCGAGGTGGTCGAGATCGGCACCGGGGGCGACCCCTTCCACGCGCCCGCCAGAGCTCTCTACGAGAAGCTCGGAGGCATCCCGCTTCCGGTCGCCGTCTACTACCGGAGGCTCTGACCGAACCCCCCTCCGGGACGGCGTCCTCACCGCCTGTCCCGGAGGGGGCGGTCACCTCTTGCGGGCGGTCACCAGGGTGAAGCCGAGGAACTCGCCGCCGTCCGCGACGAGCATGTCGATCACCGGCTGATGCGCGACACGCTTCTCCGGCCGGTGGTCGGCGCAGGCTCTGGCCCAGAGCAGCCAGTTCTCCCAGCCGCCCTCCTGCAACCGGGCGGAGGTGACCTCCACCAGCTCGGTGATCTCCCACTGGAAACGCCACCACTGTGGTGTGTGCCAGGCGATGGCCTCCCAGCCGACCACTTCCTTGATGTGCGCGGGGATCGCACCGAGCTCGCGGACCTCGCGCGTCATCCCGGGGGTGGCCATCCCGAGCCGGCCTCCGGGGCGGAGGAACCCCGCCAGGTAGGGCAGGTAGCTGTCGGCCGTGCCAAAGTACTCGAAGGCGTCGATGCTCACGACGGCGTCGAAACTCTCCTTCTCGAACGGCAGGACGTGGGCCTCGGCGCGCACCGCCTCCACCTGGTCACCGACGCCGGCCTCGGCGAAGACCTCCGCCGCCTCGTCCGCGCCGATCCACCAGTCGGTCGCGACGACCTGGACACCGTACTCGCGGGCCATGAACACCGACGTCGCCCCCTTGCCGGAACCGAGGTCCAGCACCCGCATGCCGGGCCTCAGGTCGAGGTCGCGGGCGAGGTCTTCCAGCATCCACAGCGGATGAGGTCCCATGTCGAGTCCGAGCAGCCAGGCCGGATCGTAGGCGGAGGAAAGCGGGTAACGGTCGGGACGCACGAGTGCGTCGAATGCGGTCACGGGATCCGACCCAACATCATCCCGTTTCCCGCGCGCAATCGGATTTTCCGGCCGGTGGACCCCCGCCCGCGCCGGTCGGGCCCCTTCCGCGGGAGCCGGACATGGGCGGCCCCGAGACCACCGGGCCACCGACCCGGCACCCCGCCGGGCGCCGCCCTCACCTTGATCGCGCCAAGGAGACGGCGCGTGAGGAGCGAAATCGGAAATTTCGTATAAGGGCAGGCCCTGCCGCGGCCGATGAGCCGAGGTGGCGGGCTATCCGCCAGGCGGGCGCAGTTGCTTCCAGCCGTTCTCGACCGACAGGCGGCACCTGCCGGGGTCGTCTCCCCTGCTGACGAACAGCGCGGTCAGCAGGGGGATGCCGTGAGCGAGCGTTTCGCGCGGCAGCGGGCCGTTGGCGACCAGGGAGGCCAGCCCGTGGACGACGACCCAGCTCTGGATCGCCAGTTCCAGCGGGTCGGTGTCGGCGCGGAAGCGGCCGGCCATCCTGCCTCGTTCGACGGCCTGGACCAGATGCTCCAGGGTCGCGTCCGCGGCCTTGAGGTCTTCGAGTTCGAAGTTCGCGTCGAACATGACCCGGTACAGGTCGGGGTGGTCCAGGGCGTTACGGAGGTAGGCGGCGACCATGGCGGTCAGGTCCCGCACCGGGTCCGTGGACATCGTCACCGTCGTGAACCTGGCCGCCAGGCGGGTGAAGCCCTCCTGGCGCAGGGCCTTCCACATGCCGTCCATGTTTCCGAAATAGGTGTAAACGGCCATCGTCGACACCCCGGTCCCGGCCACCAGTGATCGCAGGGTGATGGGCTCGCGGGTGCGGAGCATGTGCGCGGCCCGCTCGATGAGCAGGGTGCGGACCGCCGGATCCTTCGTCCTCACCATGGCACCAGAATATATAGCATAGCATTGCTATACATTCGGAGCGTTCGCGATCGTCGAGCCGGGCGCGCGCAGGAACGGCCGGAATCCCCCCGGCCGGAACGTCACTCCGAACACGCCGCTCCTGCCTTCCAGCACCTTGATCTGATGCCCACCGCAGACGCCCCGCCGCGGCCGCACCCTTGACGGAGATCATTCACGCCATCGAGCCGAACCGGCTGAACGCCCGGACCCCGTGCTCCGGGTACGACGTGCGCGGGCTGGTCAACCACCTGCCGTTCTGGGAACCGTCGCTCGAGGCGGCCGCGCGCAAGGAGTCCGTGCCGCCGCCCGCGGGGAGCGAGACGGAGATGGACCTGACCGAGGGGGACTACGCCGCCGCCCTTGAGATCCAGGTCAAGCGCACCGTGGCCGCCTGGAGCCGGCCCGCCGCGCGGGAGGGGACGACGCGCATGGGCGGCCCGATGGAGCTGCCGGCATCGCTGGTCGAAGGCATGGTGGCGGGCGAGCCGGTCGTGCACGGCTGGGACCTGGCGCGGGCGATCGGCCGGCACCCGGCCTGGGACGACGACCTTGTCACGTACCTGCACGAGGAGCGGAACCGCTCCGACGCCGTCGAAGGCGGCGCGAACGTCGCCACGACCGACCGATTTACCGGAATCCCCGAACCCCGCCGGGCGCGGTTCCCGGCCGTCTCGCTTGACAGATCTTCCGTACGGTGTACGGTATCTCGTACGGCTCGGAGCTGCCGCCGGACGGTGTTCCACGCCGTCCGGTGGCGGGTGAGGGACCGGCAGGACGCGTCGTCGACGAAGGAGCGGAACAGTGTCAGAGGTCCAGGAATCCCCGTTCGGTGGCGGTGCCTTCACGCCGACGGACGACGACCGGGAGAGCGTCGAGGCGTGGTTCGCCGAGTACGACGCCCACAGCGCGAAGGTCGACGTCGAGCGCATGGCGGACATGGCGATGTTCCCGCTCAACGTGGTGACCGACGGTCCCGACGGCGACGGCCTGGCCGACCGGTGGACGAGGGAGCGGTTCACGCGCACGATGGCCGAGGTGATGGGAGGCGGGGAGGCGGGCGACCTCACGATGGAGTCGGTCCGCACCCCCCACTTCCTGACCGCGAACCTGGTCGTCGTGATCACCGACGCGACGATGACGGTAAACGGTGAGGCGTACGGCATGCGTTACGCGGACCTGCTGGTGAAGTCGGGGGGCCGGTGGGTCTTCCAGACCATGGTGCAGGGAGGGTGGGCCGACGCCTGGAAGGAGACCACGCCGAGCGCCTGATCGGTGAGGGGCGGCCGGGTGGCGGGGGTACCGGGTGAGCCACCCCGCCCTCGCCGCCGGGCGGGGTGCGGACGGTCCCGTGCGAGCCGACCTGGGTCACCCTCGGCTGAGCGGTACGCGCGCCCTGGTCCCGGCACCGCCGGGCGCCGCGAAGTTCGGTCACCGCGGCTGCCAGCGGCCGATCTTCTTGGAGACGAGAGTGGCGCCGATGCGCGCGTAGAAGCGTTGCGCGGCCACGTTGGCCTCGGCCACCTCCCAGCGGATCACCTTGCCGTCGGCGGCTTCGGCCACGGCCCGCATCAGCAGCTCTCCCGCACCGTGGCCTGCCGGGCGGGACGGGGCCCGATCGCGCGGCGTCGGGCCGGGGGCGTTCGCCGCGCCCGCTGGACGGTCGGCGGGGGTGGCCCGACCCCCGGGAGAACCCATCATTCAGGGCAATACACTACCGGGGTTAGGTATACGGGTAAAGGAAACCCTACCCCGGCCAGGTATGAATGAGGCGGGCGGATCCGGCGGCGAGAAAGGCGTTCGGGAGGTGAGGTCAGCCGTGTTCCGCGTGCTGGCCGTGGTCGGTGACCTGGGCGTCGAACCACGCGTGCAACGCCGTGACCAGTGGCGCGTCGGAGGTGGTGTAGGTGATCCTGGCGCCTGAGGGCAGTTCGGCGTAGCGGATGTCGATGCGGTCGTGGCCCTGTTCGAGGTCGCGCAGGCCCGGCATCTCACCGCCGTGGATGGAGGCGGGGTCACCGTAGTCGCCCCTGCCGAAGCCCGCGGCCTCGGCGGTCAGGTGCTCGCGGATCAGCGTGACCTGCTCGGCGTCGGCGGGGTCGTCGGAGGTGACCGTCTGCACGCCGCCGGTGGCGGACTTGGCGAAGTGGTGCGTGGTGCGCTCCAGGTCGAACGGCATCACCTGCCGGCTCCTGGCCGCGATCTCGGCCTGCCGGGCGGCCAGCGCCCGCTGCTCGTTCAGGCCGGTGAGCACGTACGCCGTCGTGGCGACGACGATGAGCGCGAGCGCCGCGGCGAGCGCCTGAACGCGTCGATCCTCAAGTTTCATCCATGGCCTCCGTGAGAGTGGTCAGGGCGCGCAACACGTCGGCGCGTTCGCCCTCGGGGACACGCTCCAAAACGGCGGAGAACCGCGCGGCTCTGGCCTCGGCCAGCCGGGCCGCGGCCTTCACCCCGTCCGGGGTGAGCCGGACCAGCACGCCGCGCCCGTCGTCGGGCGCCGGAGTGCGCTCGGCCCAGCCGCGGTTGATGAGCTGCGTGACCAGCCGGCTGGTGGTGCTCTTCTCCAGCCGGAGCCGGTGCGCCAGGTCGCTCTGCCGCAACGCGCCGTCCCTGGCCAGCTCGCCCAGCGCGTGGGCCTCCGACACCGGGAGGGGCTGCCCGCAGGGAGTCCGGTCCGGCTGGTGAAGCCCGAAGGCCCGCACGAAGCGGGCCACGGCCTCCTGGAGTTCGCGATCATCCGCCATGGTTCGACCATACAACCAGATAGTTGTATGAAGCAACCAGATGGTCAGCGGGATGGGCACGCCGCCGTGCGGGGCCGTCTGGCCACCTCTGCGACGTGGCGGCGGGGATGGTGAGCCGGTGAGTGCCGATCGAGCGACGCGGCCCGATCATCTCCTGACACCACGCGTAGACCCGGCCGCAGGCTTGAGGGCGTCGGGCACGACGAGCCGAACACCACGCACCGGCACTCTCGCGGCAGGCGGCATCAGTCGCCCGGCACGTCCCCGCTACCGGCCCGCCGCGGTCTTCGCCGTCGCGGCGGGCCGGTAGCGTACGTTCACGATCAACGTGGGGTCGCCGTCGCCGACCAGGTGGAGGGGGATCGGCGCACCGCCGGGGTTGTCGTACAGCCGGATGCCCTCACCCAGCAGGACCGGCGCGATGTGCAGGTCGATCTCGTCGATGAGTCCCCGCTCTAGAAGCTGGCGGCCGATGCTAGGCGAGAGCACCTCGAGGTTCTTGCCGCCGGCCGCCGCGAGCCCGATCCGCACCGCCTCGGCCGGGTCGCAGCTCAGGAACGTGACCCCGTCGGCGGGCTTCGCGTCCTCGGGGTGGTGGGTGAGCACGAAGACCGGCCCTTCCCAGGCGCCGCCGTACACGCCGCTCGCGTCCGGGAACCGGTCCCAGCCGTCCCGGCCTCCCAGCACGGCGCCCGTGGTCTCGACGTACTCGCCGATCAGGCCCGGACGGGACGGGGTCCCGGTCATCCAGTCCATCTCGTGGTCCGGCCCCGCCACGAATCCGTCCAGCGACATCGTGAAGTGCCAGAGCACCTTCCCGCCCGCGGTCTGCGGCTCGGTGTCGATCATTCGTCGCCTCCGTAATCTGCTTGCATTTTGCAATCGGTAGCCTCACGCTAGGCCATACCGGTGGTAAATTGCAACCAGGTCGGAAGCAGCGGAAGTATCGGAAGTGGGGTGCGAGGTGGCGGAGCCGGCGCGTTCGGGGTGCCCGATCAATGCCGCGGTCGAGGCGTTCGGCGACAGCTGGAGCCTGCTCGTGCTGCGGGACATGATGTTCGGCAACCGGCGCTACTTCAGGGAGCTGCTCGCCGGCTCGGAGGAGGGGATCGCCTCCAACATCCTGGCCGACCGGTTGAAGCGGCTGGTCAACGCCGGTCTGCTGACCCGCGAGGACGCGGGGCCGGGACGGCGGGCCGCCTACAGCCTGACCGAGGCGTCGATCCGGCTGGTGCCCGTCTTCGCCCAGCTCGGCGAGTGGGGTCTGCGCCACCGGCAGACCACGAAGCGGCTGCGGGTGCGGGCGGAACTGCTCGCGGCCGGCGGGCCGGAGCTGTGGGAGGAGTTCATGGCCGAGCTGCGGACCGTGCACCTCGGCGAGCCGGCGCCGGAACGGGACGGCCCGGGCGTGCTGGAACGCCTCGCCCAGGCCCACACCGACGCGCTCTGACACCCCGTACGGGCTTCCCGGTCCCCCGGTTCTCCCTGTAGGGCGTACGGGCGACCTCGGGCGCGCCCGGCGTCCGGGCACGAGCGCCCGCGCGGCCCCGCTTCCGTCAGGTGAGGATCGGCGTCGCCCGCACTCCCCTTCTAAGCAACCCATGTTGACTAAAATCGGATTAGTCAATTAATGTTGCTTACATGCCCGCGAGTGACATCCCCGACCCCCAGGACCCCGCCGACGCGCTGGCGGCCGTGGTGGCGCTGCGGCGCCTGGCCGACCAGCTGGAGGACGCCGCCGTCGAGCGGGCGATGCGCGAGGGCTGGAGCTGGCCGCAGGTCGCCGAGGCGCTCGGCGTGACCCGCCAGGCGGTCCACCGGAAGCACGCCAGGCGGCTCATCGCCGCGGGCGTCACGCTGAGGAGACGTTCACCATGAACACGTTCGACAGATATCTCCACACGGTCCTCACGGAGGGGGCGGTCGAGGCGCAGCGGCACGGATCGGCCACGGTCGAGGCGCACCACCTCCTGCTCGCCGTCGCGGCCCAGGCAGGCACCGCCCCCCAGCGTGTCCTGGCCTCCGTCGGCCTCGACCACCAGGCGGTCCTGGCCGCGCTCGACCGGGAGTTCGAGCACAGCCTGAGCACGGTCGGGGTCTCCCCCGCCTCCTTCGACCTCCCGGCGCCGAGCACCGTGCTCAAGCGCCCGCCCACCATGGGCGCGACGGGCAGGCTCGCCCTCGAGCGAAGCTTCGCCTCGGTCTCCCGCAAGAAGGACCTGCGACCGGCGCACGTGCTGCTCGGGATCCTGCGGGCCGAGGTCGGCACGGTGCCACGCGCGCTGGCCCTGGCCGGCGTCGACCGCGCAGACCTGCTGGCCCGCGTCCACACCGCCGTCGCGAACGGCGAGCTCGGGTAACGACCGCGGCGGCCCTCTTCCGGCGTGCCGTGTCCCCCTTCGACCCCCGGTTCTTCTTCCCTGCCCCAGGAGGCAAGATGTCGATGTTCCATGCCCGCGCGAGCCTGCTCGCCGCCGCCCTGGCGGTGGGAGGGGCCGCCATGATGACCCCCGCCTCCGCGGCCGCCCGAGACCGGGGCCACGCCGGGCTCCGGCGTGCGCTCGACCGGGTCGTGGCCGGCGGTGGCGGCCCCGGCGTCGTCGCCGAGTTCAGGGACGCCCGCTCGGCGCCGTGGTTCGGCACGGCGGGGGTGGCCGACATGACGACCGGCCGCGAGCGCCGGCCGGGTGAGCACTTCCGCATCGGAAGCCTCACCAAGGCGTTCACCGGCACGGTGGTCCTGCAGCTGGTGGCCGAGGGAAGGCTGACCCTGGACGACACGGTGGCGAAGTGGCTGCCCGGCGTGGTGGAGGAGCACCTCGGCGCGGACGGCACCGGGATCACCGTCAGGCGGCTGCTCAACCACACCGGCGGGCTCCCCGACGCCATCCCCGGCCGGGAGACCCCGCAGCCGGAGGAGCCGGGGAAGCGCTTCATCTACTCCAAGGTGAACTACGCTCTCGCGGGAATGATCGTCGAGCTCGCGACGGGCACGACCCTCGCGGAGGAGATCGAGCACCGTCTCGCCCGCCCGCTCCACCTGACGGGAACCTACCTCCCCGGCACCGAGGAGACGGTCCGCGACCCGCACGCCCGCCACTACTCCAAGCTGGGCGAGAGCGACCCCGACGCGGAGATCCACGACGTGACCGAGATGGACGTGAGCTGGGCCGGGGCCGCCGGCGGCATGATCTCGACGACCTCGGATCTGCACCGGTTCCTGAACGCCCTGCTGGGCGGCCGTCTCCTGCCTCCCGCCCAGCAGGAGGAGATGTTCACCACCGTCTCGACGGAGGGCTCGGGCTGGGTCCCGGACACCGGGTACGGCCTCGGCGTCTACTCCCAGAGGCTCCCGTGCGGGGTCACGCTCTGGGGCGGCGGCGGCTTCATCCAGGGCTCGATGTCGTACGCGATGGGCGACCGGCAGGGCACCCGCGTGCTGGTGAGCAATCTGAACGGCGACTGGAACGACTTCCAGGAGACCTTCACCACGCTCTTCGAGACGACCTTCGGCCCGGCCGTCCCACCACCGGCCGGCGCGGGCGGGTGACCGGGGGACGACGGGCCCGCAGGCGCGCGACGTCCGGTTTGTCGAAATTCATCGGATCCGGCTAGTCTCCCGTTGATTAGGAAAGGCTAACCTACTTCAGGCGAGCTCTCCGCCCAGCCCGTCCAGAGCCGCCCGAAAGAGCCCTCCATGTCCCCCTCACCTGCGCGTTGTCGCCGCCGGCCGGCGACGTCCTGGCGGTGCGGCCTCTCTCCGGCACAACTACCGGTGGGGGTGGTGACCGTGAGCCTGGGCGGAGCCCGTTTCGCGTGGCCGCCGGCCGGACGGGCACGCGCACGACAGGGACGGGCATGACCGGAACGCGCACGACAGAGGCGGGCATGACCGGCGCGAACGTTCTGCGCAGGACCATGAGACGCAACGCCGCGCGCCTGGGCGCGGGCACCCTGCTGCTCAGCCTGCACCAGGTGTGCGAGGCGAGCGTGCCGATCCTCATCGGTGTGATCGTCGACCGCGCGATCGGCCCGGGCGACGGCGGGTCGCTGCTGTGGTGGCTGGCCGCGCTGGCCGCGCTGTTCACCGCGCTGACCCTGGCCTACCGGTACGGCGCGCGGACCCTGATGCGCGCCATCGCCCACGAGGCCCATCTGCTGCGCCTGGAACTCGCCGCGAAGATCATCGACCGGCGCGGCCTGGACACCGGCCTGCGCACGGGCGAGCTGCTGACGATCTCCTCCAACGACGCCGGCCACACCTCGGAAATCCTGGACCACCTGCCACGCGCGGTCGGGGCGCTGGTCGCGGCGGCGACGTGCGCCGTGACGCTGCTGCTCATCGACCTGCCCCTCGGCGTGGCCGTCCTGGTGGCCACGCCGTTGACGCTGCTGGCGCTGCACGCCGGCACGCCGTACATCACCCGGCACGTCGCCGCCCAGCAGGAGCTGGCCGGTCAGGCCGCGTCGCTCGCGACCGACCTGGTCAGCGGCGTGCGGCCGCTGCGGGGCATCGGCGCCGAGGCGGCGGCCTCCCGGCGGTACGAGCGGGTCAGCCGGCTCTCGCTGGCGGCCGCGCTGCGGGCCGGCCGTACCCAGGGAATCTACGCGGCCGTCTCCGGCGCGGGCGGTGCGCTGCTGGCGTGCGGGGTCGCGGTGCTCGCCGGGTGGTTCGCGTTGCGCGGCCAGCTCTCCGCCGGCGAGTTCCTGACGGTGATCGGTCTGGCGCAGTTCCTGATGGAACCCGTGGGCACCCTGACGCTGGTGCCCGGCTGGGTGGCCGAGGCGCGCGCCTCGGCCGACCGGGTGGCGCGCGTGGCCGGCGCGCCGGTGCTGCTGCCCGGCGGACCTCCGTCCGGTGGGCCCGGCGACGCCGGCGCGGCGGGCCCACCGGGCCCGGTGGACGGGGGGCTTCCCGGGCTGGAGGTCTCCGGGCTGAGCTACGACGCGCTCGCGGGGGTGGACCTGGTGGCCGGGCCCGGCGAGCTCGTCGGGGTGATGGCCCACCGCCCCGCCGACGCCGACGCGCTGGTGCGGGTGCTGTCCGGACGGGTGAGCCCCGCCGAGTACGGCGGAAGCGTAAGGATCGGCGGCCGGATCCTCGTCGAACCCCACCACACCGACCTGTTCGAGGGCACCCTCGCCACCAACCTGACCGTGGGCGGCGAGCCGGGGAGCCCGGAGGAGCTCGCGGCGGTGCTGGCCGCCTCGGCGGCCGACGACGTGGTCGCCGCCCATCCCGACGGCCTGGAACTCCAGGTGGTGGAGCGAGGCGCGAGCCTATCGGGCGGCCAGCGACAGCGGGTGGCCCTGGCCAGGGCGCTGCTGGCCCGCCCACCGATCCTGGTGCTGCACGATCCGACCACGGCCGTGGACGCGGTCACCGAACAGGGCATCGCCCGTGGCCTGCGCTCCCTGCGCCACCCCACGGGCGGCGGCACCTTCACCACCCTGGTCGTGACCAGCAGCCCCGCCCTCCTCGCCGCCGCCGACCGGGTGTTCGTGCTGGACGGCGGCAAGGTGGTCGCCGAGGGATCACACGCCGAGCTGGGAGCCACCGACGACGACTACAGGCGGGCGGTGCAGCGATGAGCACGGCGGGGGAAGGGGACCTGCTGCCGGTCGCGAGCGGCGGTGAGACCTGGCGCTGGTTGCACGCCCGGCTGCGCGAGCGCCGCGGCGCGGTGGTCGGGACGCTGCTCGTGGGCGTGCTCGGCGCGACGGCGTCGGTCGTCCCCGCGTACGTGATGGGCATCCTCGTCGACCGGGTGCGCGAGCAGTCGGGCACCGCGGTGATCGTCGCGGTCGCCGTGGTCATCACGCTGTCGGCCCTCACCGGCGGTGCCGCCACCGGGCTGACGTCCTACCTGGTGGCCAGGCTGGGCGGCCAGATCCTGGCCGTCCTTCGCGAGCGTACGGTCGCCCGCGCCCTCACGCTCCCGCTCACCAGGCTGGAACGCGCGGGCAAGGGCGACCTGCTGTCGCGCGTCAGCGCGGACGCCGCCGAGGTCACCAGGGCCGTCTCCGACGTCATCCCCGGCGTGATCGCCTCGGTCCTGCTCGGCACGCTGAGCCTGGCCGCGATGGCCGGCCTCGACTGGCGGCTCGGCCTGGCCGGCGCCGTCTCGGTGCCGCTGTACGCGCTGGCGCTGCGCTGGTATCTCCCCCGGGCCGCCCCTCACTACGCGAGACAGCGCATCGCGGTCGCGCGCTCGTCGCAACGGCTGGTCGAGAGCATGCAGGGCGTGCGCACGGTGCACGCCTACCGCGTGGAGGAAGGTCACCTGCGCGCCATCGACACCGCCTCGCGCGACTCGAGGGAGGTGTCGGTGGGGGTGCTGGACCTGTTCACCCGTTTCGTGGGGCGGGTCAACAGGGCCGAGTTCTGCGGCCTGACCACCATCCTGGTCGCCGGCTTCCTGCTGGTCCGCGCGGACGCCGTCACCGTCGGCGAGGCCGCCGCCGCGGCCGTGCTGTTCCACCGGCTGTTCAACCCGATCGGCATGTTGCTGTTCGTCTTCGACGAGGTGCAGGCGGCCGGGGCGAGCCTGGCCAGGCTGGTCGGCGTCGCCCACCTGGAGTCCGCCCCCGAGCCCGAGGGGGGAGCGGCCCCGGCCGACGCCTCACTCGACCTGGTCGACGTGCGCTTCAGCTACGACGGCTCCGCCGAGGTCCTGCACGGCGTCACCCTTCGCGTGCCCGCCGGGGCCCGGGTGGCCCTGGTCGGCTCGACGGGCGCGGGCAAGTCGACCCTGGCCGCCGTCGCGGCCGGGTCACTGAGCCCGACCGGCGGCAGCGTGCTGATCGGCGGGGTGTCGCCCTCCTCGCTGGACACGGCGAGGCTGCGCGGACACGTGGCGATCATCACGCAGGAGACCCACGTCTTCGCCGGGCCCCTCGTCGAGGACCTGCGCCTGGCCCGCCCCGGCGCGACGGCCGAGCGGGTCGCCTCGGCGCTGGAGCTGGTCGGGGCGCTGCCGTGGGCGCTGGCGTTGCCCGAGGGCCTCGACACCGTGGTCGGGGAGGGCGGTCACGAGCTCTCGCCCGCCCAGGCGCAGCAGCTCGCCCTGGCCCGCCTGGTGCTGGCCGACCCGGCCGTCGCCGTGCTGGACGAGGCCACCGCGGAGGCGGGCAGCATGGGCGCGCGCGTGCTGGAGGACTCGGCCGCCGCGGCCACGCGCGGCAGAACCACCCTGGTCGTGGCGCACCGGCTGACCCAGGCCGTCTCCGCCGATCGTGTCGTCGTCCTGGAACACGGGCGGATCGTCGAGGAGGGGCCCCACGAACGGCTGGTCGCCGCCGGGGGCCGCTACGCCCGTCTCTGGGAGGCCTGGGAGTCGCGCTAGGCCCGGGGCCGGGGATCGGCGCCCGTACCGGGCCGTTCACCATGGCCGCACCCGGGTGGAGCCGAACTCACCGGACCGGGATGACCTGTTCCTGAGGGTCCGGTGGCCGATCGGCCGTATCGTCTTCGCGGCCGCCAGGAGGACCATCTCCTCCTCCCGGAGGCGGCTTCATCACCGTCACCGGGCGAGTTTGGCGAGCATGTCGGGTAGTTCCGCTTCGTGCACCACGGCAAGGCGCCTGGTGGCTCGGGTGATCGCCACGTAGAGATCGTGACCCCCCTTGGGTGACTGGGCGAGGATCTCGTCAGGGGCCACGACCACGACGGCGTCGAACTCCAGCCCCTTGGACTGGGTCACGGTGAGCACCACCACCGGCGTCTCGAGATCGACCTCGGCGAAGCCGGTATGACGCGCGTCGGGAACGATGACGGCCAACCGCCCTTCGCCGATCGCGGCGAGCTCGGGCTCCACCACGTCCGCGAACCCGGATGACGTACGGCGGACGGCGCGAGGCGGAGCCCCGCCGGCACGGACCGACCGCGGGGGGACCTGGTCGGGAGCCACGGCGCGCAGGACGTCGGCGGCCACGTCCATGATCTCGGCCGGGGTCCGATAATTGATCATCAGTCGCTCCTCGCGCCAACGGCCCTCGGCATAGGGAGCCAGCACCTCTTCCCAGGTGCGGGCGCCCGCCGCCGACCCCGTCTGGGCGATGTCGCCGACGACGGTCAGTGAGCGGGTCGGGATGCGCCGCATGACCGAACGCCAGGCCATCGCCGACAGCTCCTGGGCCTCGTCGATGATCACATGACCGTAGACCCACGTCCGGTCGGCGGCCGCGCGCTGGGCGGTGGTCAGCGCCGGGCCGCGGTCGTGATGACGGTCGGCCAGGGTGCCGACGTCCAGCAGGTCACCGAGCCTCGCCCCGGCCTCGTCCAGGATCTCGAAGTTCTCGTTGTAGGTCAGCACGTCCTGGGCGTAGGCCCGCTCGTCGCGCCGCTCGGCGGCGTCGGCCCGGTCACGTTCCGGATCGCCGGTCAGGTCGGAGCCGAGCAGCTCGGCGGCCTCGTCGAGCAGCGGCACGTCACCCACCGTCCACGGCGCGTCCGGCGCACGTAGCAGCTCCCCCGCCTCACCGGCGTCCAGCCCCGCCGAGAGCATCGCCTCCCAGTCGGACAGCAGCTCGCCGACCAGTCGCTCCGGGGTGAGGACCGGCCACAGCTCGTCCACCGCCCGCCGTACCGCCGGCTGCTCCCACAGCACCCGGCAGGCCTCCCGCAGCGTCTCCTCCTCCTCGACCCGCATCTCCTCCTCGTCCGGCGGCAGCTCCAGCCACGAGTCGCCGTCGTCGGGCAGTACCACCCCCAGCTCCTCCTCATCCGTCAGCCACTCGTACTGCGCGGCCTCGGCGGTGGCCAGCGCCCGCAGCATGTCGAGCACGAACACGTGCCGGGCCTCGTTGTGCGGGCTGCGCAGCGCACGGGCGCGGTCGCGGGCGATGACGCAGGTGCCGTGGTCCACGCGGAGCGTCGTCCAGTCGACCACGACCTCCTCGCCGCCGCGCACCGACGTCCGAGCGGGGATCTTGACCTCGAGGTCCCCTTCGGGAACTCGCTGCCGATCCTGTACGGCTCTCGCCATCACCTCGGCCATCCGCAGGTCACCCTTGATCACGGCCTGGGCCGGGCCGTCCTCCGCCGTCGCCGCGATGCCCGGATAGAGCCGCCCGAGCGTGGTCATCACCACGTCGCTCTCGCCGAGGGAGGGCAGCACCTGCTCGATGTAGCGGGAGAACAGGTCGTTGGGCCCGATGATCAGAACACCTCTGCGCTCCAGGACGTCCCTGTGCGTATAGAGCAGGTAGGCGGCTCGGTGCAGCGCGGCGACCGTCTTACCGGTGCCAGGACCGCCCTGGACCACGAGGATCCCGTGCAGGCCCGAGCGGATCACGCGGTCCTGCTCGGTCTGGATGGTGGCCACCACCTCGCTCATCTTGCCGGTCCTCGCCCGGCGCAGCGTCGCCAGGAGCGCCGCCTCCCCGACCAGCGACCGGCGGTCGGCGTCGCTCATCCGATCGAGGTCGAACACCTCGTCGTCGACGCCGACCACGGTCCGGTCGCGAGTGTGCAGGTGGCGGCGCCGTACCAGTGAACCCGGGTTGCCGGGCGTGGCGGTGTAGAACGGGCGGGCGGCAGGCGCCCGCCAGTCGATCAGGACCGGCTCGCCGTCGCCGTCGCGCAACCCGATCCTGCCGATGTAGAGGGTCTCACCGCCGGAGTCGTCGATCCTGCCGAAGCACAGGCCATGCTCCACTCCGTTGAGCCTGGCGAGGCGCCTGGCGTACTCGCCGGAGAACACCTCCCGCTCGACCATGCCCCGAGCGGTGCCGACCCCTGGACTCCGGTGCGCCTCTCTCAGAGAGGTCTCGGCCCGCTCACGCGCCTCGTCGAGGTGGCAGTACAGCATGGTGATGTAGGACTGCTCGGCCTCGATCTGGGGGCTTGACACTTGACGGCTCGACATTTCCTTGGTACGCTCCTCTTAGTTGGGGACGTGTTTTCTTTTTCATGTGAGAGCGCTAAGAGAACGAGTATAGACCGTCCCGTACGCCGATGCGTCGACCTGATGTCGCCCGCCGTGCAGCCACCGGCCTCAGACGGCGGACCACCCCGCCGGGCGCGCCGCCCACCCTGTCGGGCGATGACCGGTGGGATGACGGGGCAGCGCGGCCGTTCGCAGCGTCCCCCGTGGTCACAGGCTCGATCGGCACACCCGGACCTCGCCCGTGCGACAACCCGGGGTCGCCGGTGCGGGCCGGCATGCCACCGGTTTGACCCTCACGCGACGTCAGTCCGTACGGTCGGCGTCATGAGTGACAGGAAGATCAGGTCCCCGCTCGGCGACGAGGAGAAGCGCGAGGTCTGGGGCGAGTTCGCCGATCGGGAGGACGAGTACCTCGCCGAGGTGGAGCAGCGATGGGGGAACTCCGGCGCGTACACGCAGTCAGCGAAGCGCGTCGCGGCCTACGGAAAGGAGCAGTGGGAGCGGATCAACCGCGACAACGCGGCGATCGAGGCGCGGATCCGAGAGCTGATGGACGCCGGCGCGGCCCCGTCGAGCGAGGCGGCGATGGACGTGGCCGAGGCGCAGCGGCGGCACATCGCCCGCTGGTTCTACGACATGACGCACGAGTTCCACGTGCGAAAGAGCCACCTGTACGTGGAGGACCCGCGTTTCCGGGCGGGCATCGAGACGAACACCCGGCCGGGCGCGGCGGAGTGGCTGCGAGAGGCGATCGCGGCCAACGCCTCGCGCCATGAACCACCCCCCGCTTTGCATGACCATGCGCCGTAATGCATAATCTTGTTTCATGTCCAAGGTTCTCACCTCCCTGCCCACCGGCGAGCGGGTCGGCATCGCCTTCTCAGGCGGCCTCGACACCTCGGTCGCCGTCGCGTGGATGCGCGACAAGGGTGCCGTTCCGTGCACCTACACCGCCGACATCGGCCAGTACGACGAGCCCGACATCGCCTCGGTGCCCGGCCGCGCGCTGACGTACGGTGCCGAGATCGCGCGGCTGGTCGACTGCCGCGCGGCGCTGGTCGAGGAGGGCCTGGCCGCGCTCACCTGCGGCGCGTTCCACATCCGCTCGGCAGGGCGCCCCTACTTCAACACCACGCCGCTCGGCCGTGCCGTCACGGGGACCCTGCTGGTCCGGACGATGATCGAGGACGACGTGCAGATCTGGGGCGACGGCTCGACGTTCAAGGGCAACGACATCGAACGGTTCTACCGGTACGGCCTGCTCGCCAATCCCCACCTGCGCATCTACAAACCCTGGCTGGACGCGGACTTCGTGTCCGAGCTCGGCGGCCGCAAGGAGATGTCGGAGTGGCTGCTCGCCCACGGCCTGCCCTACCGCGACAGCACCGAGAAGGCCTACTCGACCGACGCCAACATCTGGGGCGCCACCCACGAGGCCAAGACCCTGGAGCACCTCGACACCGGCATCGAGACCGTGGACCCGATCATGGGCGTGCGGTTCTGGGATCCCGAGGTCGAGATCGCCGCCGAGATCGTGACCGTCGGCTTCGAGCAGGGCCGCCCGGTGACGATCAACGGCAAGGAGTTCGCCACCCCGGTCGACCTGGTGATGGAGGCGAACACGATCGGCGGACGGCACGGCATGGGCATGTCGGACCAGATCGAGAACCGGGTGATCGAGGCCAAGAGCCGCGGCATCTACGAGGCGCCCGGGATGGCGTTGCTGCACGCGGCGTACGAACGGCTGGTCAACGCGATCCACAACGAGGACACCCTGGCGAGCTACCACAACGAGGGACGGCGGCTCGGCCGGCTGATGTACGAGGGCCGCTGGCTCGACCCGCAGGCGCTGATGCTGCGCGAGTCGCTGCAGCGCTGGGTGGGCACGGCGATCACCGGCGAGGTGACGCTGCGGCTGCGGCGCGGTGAGGACTACTCGATCCTGGACACCTCGGGCCCGGCCTTCAGCTACCACCCGGACAAGCTGTCGATGGAGCGCACCGAGGACTCGGCGTTCGGCCCGGTGGACCGGATCGGCCAGCTCACCATGCGCAACCTCGACATCGCCGACTCGCGTGCCAAGCTCGAGCAGTACGCCGGCCTCGGCATGGTCGGCACCACCCACCCCGCGCTCATCGGCGCCGCCCAGGCGGCCTCGACCGGGCTGATCGGCGCGATGCCGCGGGGCGGCGCCGAGGCCATCGCCTCCCGCGGCGAGGTCTCCGGTGACGACGAGATGCTCGACCGCGCCGCGATGGAGTTCGGTACCGACTGACCGGCGAGATCTCCCTCGGCCGGCGCGCCGGACCGCGCCGGCGCCACCGCGAGGGCGGGGAGGACCGGGAGAGGACCGGAGAAAGACCACCCGGCGTGCCGGCCACGGTCGCGGCGCTGAAACTTTCAGAACCCTGAGGTCTGCGGACGGGCCGCGGGGCCGGCGCCGCCAGCGGCGCCGGGACGCCGGGAAGACGCAGGTCGTGCGCGGCCGGCCTCCGGGGGGAGACGGCCGGGAAAGCCGCGCGGGACGCCGGCCCCGCGCGCCGGACCCTCCGGGGATCCCGCCCGCCGCTTGACCGCCCCGAGGCCTCTGCCGACACTTGGCACAAATTTGCCTTCATGCCTGTGAAGAGCCCGACACCCAGCGGAAATGTTAACGCTAACAGCAGCCGTCGCGCGTTCGTAGAGCCATCGTCCGCAACGAGAGGCACCCCCCTGTGAACAGACTCGCAAGCCCTCCCCCGCGAGGCGTCCGCCGCCATGCCGGAGCCGTTCTCGCGGCAGCCGTCTTGGTACTGCTCGCGGTGTGCCAGTCGCTCGTGGCCGCCGGACCGGCCGCCGCCGCGACGATCGACACCAACGCCTGGTACGTCCTGGTGAACCGGCACAGCGGCAAGGCCGTCGACGTCCTCGATCTCGCCACCAACGACGGAGCCCCCATCGCCCAGTGGTCCCGCAACGACGGCGCCTGGCAGCAGTGGCAGTTCGTCGACTCCGGCGGCGGTTACTACCGGCTGCGCTCACGCCACAGCGGCAAGGTCCTCGACATCTACAACCACTCCACCGCCGACGGCGCCCAGGTCGTCCAGTACACCGACCTCAACGGCGGCAACCAGCAGTTCCGTGTCGTCGACACCGACGGCGGCCACGTCAAGCTGATCAACCGCACCAGCGGAAAGGCCCTGGAGGTGTGGGAGCGGTCCACCGCCGACGGCGCCCGCGTGTCGCAGTACACCGACCTCAACGGTGCCAACCAGCAGTGGCAGCTCGTGAAGCTCGGCGGCACCGACCCGGTCCCCGGCGACGCCAAGCAGATGGAGGACCTGGACCGCGGCCTGATCAGCGTGCGCTCCGGCAGCGGCAACCTGGTGTCCTGGCGCCTTCTGGGCACCGAGTCCCGCGACACCACGTTCAACGTCTACCGGGGCGGCACCCTGGTCGCCGGCGTCACGAACTCCACCAACTACCTGGACTCCGGCGCCGCGGCCGACGCCTCGTACACGGTGCGCGCCGTGGTCGGCGGCACGGAGCAGGCCGACTCGGGGACCGCGTTGCGCTTCGGCAACGGCTACCTGGACGTGCCGATCAGCCCGCCCAGCGGCAACCACACCGCCAGCGACGCGAGCACGGGCGACCTGGACGGGGACGGCAGGCTGGACCTGGTGCTGAAGTGGGAGCCCAACGACGCCAAGGACAACTCCCAGTCCGGGGTCACCAGCCCGGTCTACATCGACGGGATCAGGCTCGACGGCACCCGGCTGTGGCGGATCAACCTGGGCCGCAACATCCGCGCCGGCGCCCACTACACCCAGTTCCAGGTGTACGACTACGACGGCGACGGCCGGGCCGAGGTGGCGATGAAGACCGCCGACGGCACGGTCGACGGCCGCGGCACCACCATCGGCAACGCGAGCGCCAACCACGTCAACTCCTCCGGCTACATCCTGGCCGGGCCGGAGTACCTGACGATGTTCAACGGCCAGACCGGCGCCGCGATGTCGACCGTCGGCTACGAGCCGCCGCGCGGCACCGTCTCCTCCTGGGGTGACAACTACGGCAACCGGGTGGACCGGTTCCTGGCGGGCACCGCCTACCTGGACGGACAGCGGCCGAGCCTGATCATGGCGCGCGGCTACTACACGCGGGCGGTCATCGTCGCCTGGGACTTCCGCAACGGCTCGCTGACCCGCCGCTGGACGTTCGACTCCAACTCCTCGGGCAACAGCGGCTACGCCGGCCAGGGCAACCACCAGCTGTCCATCGCCGACGTGGACGCCGACGGCAGACAGGAGATCATCTACGGCGCGGCCACGATCGACGACAACGGCGCCGGCATGTACCGCACCGGCTTCGGGCACGGCGACGCGTTGCACGTCGGCGACCTGATCCCGGGCCGGTCGGGCCTGGAGGTGTTCACCATCCACGAGGCGGGCAACCAGCCCGCGGCCGACGTGCACGACGCCCGCACCGGGCAGGTCGTCTGGCAGCGGCCGAACAACGGCGGCGCGGAGGGACCCGGCCGCGGCGTGGCCGCCGACATCTACGCCGGCAGCCCGGGAGCGGAGTTCTGGGGCGCGGGGACCAACATGGGCAACCTGTACAACTCCTCCGGGGCCTCGGTCGGCCGCAACCCCTCCTCGGCCAACTTCCTGGCCTGGTGGGACGGCGACCCGGTCCGCGAGCTGCTGGACCAGACCCGGATCGACAAGTACGGCACCGGCGGTGAGACCCGGCTGCTGACCGCCTCCGGGGTGCACTCCAACAACGGCACCAAGGCCACCCCGTCCCTGTCGGGCGACATCCTCGGCGACTGGCGCGAGGAGGTCATCTGGCCCACCACCGACAACCGGGCCCTGCGGATCTACTCCACGCCGGCCGCGACCAGCACCAAGATCCACACTCTGCTGCACGACCCGCAGTACCGGGTGGCCCTGGCCTGGCAGAACACCGCCTACAACCAGCCGCCCCACCCGGGCTTCTTCATCGGCGACGGCATGGCCACCCCGCCGCAGCCGAAGGTCTACCTGCCCTGATCCCTCGCGCACGGCCTCCGCGCGCCGGTCCCCGGCACCCCCCGGTGCCGGGGACCGGCGCGCGGGCCACGGAGATGTCGAGGGCCCTCCCCCGCCGCCCTCACCGGTCGTCAAGGATCACTTCGGGTCCTTCCACCCGGAGAGGATGTCGGTGGGCTCCCCCTTCCCCGAGCCGCCGTCCCGGTTCGCGGCGTCGATCAGGCGGCCGAAGTCCTTGCGCGACATGGGCTCGTCCGGAGTGGTGGTCACCCGCTTCTCGGTCTCCGGATGGGACGGGCCGGCGCACTCGGCGTGCTCCGGGGTGCACATGCCGTACGCGCCCATCTGGTCCAGGGGCCCGTCCCAGGCCTTGCGCCTGGCGTCCTCCGCCCTGGCCCGCAACATCATCCCGTAGGCGATCAGGCCTCTCGCCGCGTCCCTCGCGCCGTCGTCGTCGTGGTCCATCGCGTTGGCCGCCACCATCCCGGGGGCCTCGTAGGTGAGGCCGTCCGCGCTGGTGTAGGTGGTGACGTCGGCGCCGGTCAGCAACCCGCCGGTGCCGAAGATGCCGACCTCGGCCTTGACCTGCCAGGTGCCGCCGCTCTCCGCGTCCGGGATGGCGGGTCCGTACACGGTCACCAGCATGGCCTCGGCGGAGTTCCCGTCGGCGACGGAGGTCTCCAGGTGGCCGACGTCCAGTTGCGCGGAGGTGCCCCAGGTCCGGCGGCCCGCGGAGATCTCGGCGTTGGTGGCGTTGACCTCGACGTGCATGAGGGTGCCGACGCCGCCGCCGTTGTAGTGGGTCTGTTTGGCGAAGGTGGAACCGTTCACCGGCCGGTCCTCCAGGCCGTCCGGGTCGACCAGGCCGACCGGGTTGTTGCGGGTGTAGGTGTAGAGGTTCGCCCGCCGCGGGTCCGCGGTGTCCGGTGTGAAGCGGTACTTCGGGTCGGTGGAGGTCCACTGCAGGGCCAGCGGGTCGTAGTAGCGGTATCCGTAGTAGTGCAGCCCCGCGGTGGCGTCGCGGTCCTTTCCGTTGAACTCCCGGGAGTACTTCCCCGCCGGGGTGCCCGCGGCGAGCGTCTCGGTGAGCAGCTCGCCGAAGGCGCCGTAGGAGGCGGTCCGCAGCACCGGGGCCTGGCCGGTGGCGTCGGGCGCCGCGCCGAGGGTGAGGACCTGGTGGCCCTGCACCGAGCCGACGTGGTGCTCGACGGTGCCGGTGGCGTGGTCGCCGTCGACGCGGGCCACGGCGTCGCCGCCGATCCGCACCAGGTGGCGGTACTCGGCGGCCGTGCCGGGCCGGTAGCGGGCCTCCAGGTCGCCGAACCAGCGGCGGACCTCGGCGAGGGTGCCGTCGGCGTCGTGCCGGACCGCGGCGACCCGGGTGTTGCCGTCGTAGAAGAAGGTCTCCTTCTCCCCGTCCGGCCGGGTCACCCTGCGCAGCCGGTAGCCGTCCCAGCGCTGGCCGACCACGGTGCCGTCGGGCAGCGCGCGGGTGAGCGTGTTGCCCGCCTCGTCGTAGGCGTAAACGGCCAGGTCGGTCCCGTCGGCCCGGCGCAGCGCGACCAGCCGCTGCGGGTCGCCGCCCGCCCGCGGGTCCTGGTAGACGTGGGTGACGTCACGGGCCACCGGCCGGGCCGCACCGGTCGCGGAGACGTCGGCCGCCGCCATCCGGCCGCCCGGGGTGTACCGGAAGGTGCCCCGGTAGCCGGTGCCGCCGGACTGCGCGGCGCCGGTGAGCTGGTGGCGGTGATCGTAGCTGTAGGTGGTGGTGCGGACCGGCTCGCCGGTGCCGCCGAGTTGCTCGGCGATCTCCTTGACCTCGCCGTTGTCGTGGTAGCTCAGCGTCTGCCGGTACCGCTGGGTGCCGCCGGCCTTGCCCATGACCTGCAGCGAGGTGGCGCGGCCGAACCTGTCGTGGCCGTGGAACACGACCGGGCGGGCGAACCCGGCGGTGGCGTCCTGGTTGGCGGACCTGACGGTGACCAGGCCGAGCCGGTTGCGGAAGGACTGGATCGTCATGCTCTTGCCGCCGACGGTGAACCGCGCCTCGGAGGGCACGCCGTCGTGGTCGTAGCCGGTGTGCACCGACGGCCCCTCGTAGGTGACCGTTCCGTGCGCCAGCACCGCGGAGTACGTGCCGCGCTCCTCGTTGCCGGCCGCGTCCCGCTGGTGGTCGACCGCCAGGTCGTCCGCCGTGACCAGTCCGGACAGCGCCGGCACGATCTGCCGGGCGCCGGCCAGGTGGCCGTACGGGGTGTAGCGGTTGACCACGGTGACCGACGGCGAGCTGGTGTACGACAGCCGGCCGACCTGGTTCGCGGCCTGGACGGCGGGCAGCGACGAGTGCGCCCGGTCGTAGCCGTACTCCTTCGGGCCGAGCTTGAACTCCTCCCGCTCCGCGGCGGTCAGGTCGCGCACCGCCGGAATCTCCTTGACGACCCGGTTCAGGTCGTCGTACTCGGTGGTGTGGGTGTAGGCCGCGGCCTGCGCGCCGGCCGGCAGCGGCTCGGTGATCGACGTCATGTTGCCGTTGGCGTCGTAGCCGTACGACCAGGTGCGGCCCGCGCCGGTGATCGACCGGCGGTTGCCGGAGTGGTCGTGCACCAGCGTGGTGGTCACGCCGTCGGAGTCCGACACCGAGGCCGTGCGGCCCGCGCCGTCGTAGGCGTAAAAAGTGGTGGCCCAGAGCGGGAGGTTCTCGCCGTCGGAGTCGCGGGTGCCACGCCGCTCGTCGATCGTGGAGACCTGCCCGGCCGCGTCCCGCCGGGTGATCGTCTGGGACGGCGGCGAGCCGTCGGCGGTCTGCTGCGAGACCGTGTGCGCGAGCCCGTCGTAGGTGTGCAGTTCGAAGACCTGCGACCCCGACCCGGTCTCCTGGACCCTGACCGGCCGGTCCAGCGCGTCGTAGGTCGTGCGCACGCCCACCGAGCCGGACTCGCCGTCGCCGCGCGGCACGAACACCTGGTACGCCCGGCCCGCGGCGTCGTAGTCGTAGCTCGTCGTGAAGTCCTGCTGTGCCCGCTGCCGCACGACGCTGCGGAGGGTGCGGCCCAGGCCGTCGAGCTCCGTCGTCGTGCTGCTGAACAGGCCGTCCCCGACCAGTTCCCGCGTCACGCGCGACACCGGCGCGCCGCCGGCGGGCGCGTCGTCGTAGGTGGCGCGGGCCACCTCGACGCCGGTCGCCCCGCCCGCGCCGGCGGCGTGCCGCAGGGTCTGCAGCGGCCGGCCGAACCCGTCGATCCTGACGACGGTGCGCTCCCGGAACTCGGCGTCGCCGAACGCGCACGCGGTCGCCGGGTCCGGCTCGCCGCCGGCGTCCGGCCCGTCCGGGCAGACATAGTCCGGGCCCGCCACGTCGAGCGCGACCCCGGTGCCGAGGTCCACGACGGACGTCGTCACGTGGCCGGCCGGGTTGGTCGTACGGACCACGTGCACGCCGTGGGCGTCGTAGGCGTACTCGGTGAACCCGGCCGCGTCGTTGGTGTTGCCGTACCTGGCGACCTGCGCCGGCTGCCACGTCCGGTACGGCAGGCCGCGGCGGGCGCCGTCGCCACCGTAGTACTGGTACCGGGTGGTCCGGTCGGGCACGCCCGCCATGGCGTCGTCCACCGTGACGTTCTTCGGGTAGTGGAAGTCGCCGTCGTGGTAGGAGGTGCGGGTCACCCCGAGCGGGGTGGTCACGCCGTCGAGCACGCGCTCCTCGACGGTGGTGTCCGGCGCCACCCGGTACACCGCGCTCGTCCAGGCCACCTTGTAGGACGGCGAGGCGCGCCGGATCTCCTGCCTGCCCTGCCCGTTGACGAAGCGGGTCTCGACCTTGCTCGGCAGGTCCGCGACGAACTTCCCGCCGACGCTGTTCCCCGCCCAGCCGGTCTCGACGACCAGCGACGGCGCCGACGCGACGCACGCGTCCGCGGTCTGCCCGAGGGCCCCGGTGCAGGTACGGGTGGTCGTCGCCCTCGGCAGCACCACCCGCGGCGAGAAGCCCGCCGCCATGCCGGGCGCGCGCAGCCAGAGTTCCCGCACATGGTAGGTCTCGTCCACCACCCGCATCACGCCCGTCTGGCCGGCCGGGTCGAACGCCGGGCCCGCGGTGAACGCCGTGTCGCCGCGGACCGTCACGGTGCGCCGGGGCAGCCCGCGGTGGTCCTGGTCGAAGGCGTACAGCCGGACCGTGGTCAGGTCGTCGCCGGCGTTACCCGGGTCGCCGACCCGCAACGTCCGCACCTCGGCGAACCCGCGGAACCGGGACTGCCCGTACGGGCCTGGCGTGAAGGCGGGCAGCCGGAAGTGGTGCCGGGTGGTCATCTCCGGCTCGCCCTGCCCTGGACGCACGGTGACCCGCGTGGCCGTCCACTTGCCGGCGGCCGGGTCGTAGCCGTACGACACCAGGGACGTGGCACCGTAGCCGTTGCTCACCGTGCGCAGCAGCCGCGCCGGGGCGTTGTGGCTCTCGCCGGTGTCCAGGATCGCCTTGGCGTACCGTACCGTCACCGAGCCGTCACCGTCGCCGTCCTCGACCAGGTCCAGCAGGCCGTCGGCGTTCACGTCGGCCGCCTTGTGCGCGTAGGTGTGCAGGTAGTCGGCGCGGTCCACGAACTGGTTCCGCATGGCCCCGCCGGTGACCCTGCCGCCGAGCCGGTGGGCGAGGGCTGCGTCCACGCCGGTGGCCCTCACCCACGCGGCGCCACCGCCCAGGTACAGCTTGGCCCCGGTGCCGGCGTTGTGGAACAGCACGTCCGGCACGCCGTCGTAGTCCAGGTCCACCATCCGGGTCCTCACGTACCGGGTGCTCGCGGTCGGGTAGCCCTGCCAGTCGTGGGAGTCCTCCACCAGCCGGAACGACTCCAGCCGCCTGGTGTCGGCCGCGCCCTCGCTGAACATCACCTGGCCGCCGCCGTCCGCGGTGCCGAAGCCGAACCCGGCGTTGTAGGTCACCCGGGTGCCGCCGTCTCGCACCTCGACCCGGTCGGGCAGCCCGTCTGCGTTGACGTCCGGCTCGACGCCGCCCCGCATGTAGCCGGTGTAGGTCTCCAGGCAGCCGGGGCAGCCGGAGCCCTCGGCCCGGTCCCTGCCCGGCGCGAAGTCGGCGTTCTGCGCCCCGTCCGGCAACTTGATCGGGTCGCCGAAACCACCGCCCTTCGTGCCGGGCAGCACGTAGCCGCTGTCCACCGCGAAGTCGCCGTAGCCGTCGCCGGTGATGTCGGTCAGCGTGCCGAGGACCTGCTTCGAACCTTCGAGGGAGGCGTACGGCGCGTGGAAGGCGCCCACGAAGCCCGGCTCGGGCACCGTGACGATCCGCTCGTTCAGCCGGGTGTCGGTGGTCCGGCCCGCCGGGACCTTCGCCGGGGTCGCCTCGAAGCCGGTGCCGGTGTTGCGGTACACGTACCAGTACGCCTGGCGCGCCGTCACCTGGACGGGGTCGATCGACGAGTTCGGGATGCGGAATTTGAACTCGGTCCGCCAGTGCGGGTCCGCGGGCACGCCGTCGCGCTCCGGGTCGTCCCAGAGCGGCGCGGGCACGCCGTGCGTGCTCGCGTACGGGCAGTGCACCGAGGCGATCGGCTGGGAGATCAGATCGGGGCGGCGGTCGCCGTCCACGTCGTAGAAGCCGTGCCGCACCTGCTGCATGGAGCCCCAGCCGGCGCGTGCCCCCCAGTTCGCCACCGTGTGACACGGTTTGGACGCGTCGCCCTGCCAGCCCGCCGAGGTGGAGCTGAACGAGCGGTTCAGCGAGCACAGCAGCTCGCCCACCCCGCTGTCGCCCGCGCCCGCGCTCACCGGCACGTCCGCCATGGCCTTGGCCAGGCTGAACGACGCGAAGAGGGCGTCGTCCCTGGCGAAGCCCTGGCTGCCCCGGTTCACGTACACCTCGACGTGGCAGCCGCCGGTGAACGGGCCGGCCGTGCTGGCCCGCGACAGGTTCATGTCGCCGGACTCGCCCGAACGCCTCAGCAGGTCCACCCGGCCGTCGCCGTTGATGTCCAGCCACATCCGGGTGACGCTCTCCCCGGACGCCTGCGCCGCCGACGCCTGCCAGGACAGGTGGTAGGAACTCGGCAGGTTCGCCGTGCCGTCGCCCGGCACCGCGCAGAACTTCGCGTCACAGGACCGGAAGCCCGACGTGGGCGCGAACAGCCCGGCCGTGTCGCCGAACTGGTCGACCGTGTTGGTGTCGACCGACTCCGGCATCCTCAGGTTCGCCACCGTCACCGCGGGCTGGTAGTGCTCCTCCCTGGTGTACGCGGCCGCCTTGCCGTACGTGAACCGGGTGGCGGGCAGCACCGTCGTGCCGCCCGCCCCCGAGCCGATGTTCGGCGAGTACGCGGTCTGCTGGACGCTCGCCAGCTCGCGGAACGGCGCGGCCGTTCCCGCCGCGCAGTCGTCGGTGCCCGAATAGCCGAGCTGGTACTGGCGCACGTGGAAGAACCCGGTGCCGTTCAGGTTCTTGCGCTGCGTGATGATCCGGTCCAGCTTGCGGGTGCCGGACAGCAGCCCCGTCCCGTACCGGTAGTCGAGCCTGCTGCCGACCGGCAGCAGGTCCGAGGTGTCCGGATTGCCGCAGAAGACCGGGTCCAGGTGGTCGAACACCACCCGGGCGTACGGCTGGTCGCCGCCGGCCTGGGACGAGCCGGGCGACCAGTAGTCGATGCTCGACAGCAGGAACTCCCGCGGGTGCCCGGCCGCGGGCGCGGCCGTGGTGCGCCCCACCACGGTGTAGTTGTACCTGAGCTGGTGGCCGGTGTGGTCGGTCTCGCTGACCAGCGGCGCGTACCCGTACGGGTGCCGGCTCTTCACCCCGAACCGCTGCACCGTGCCGTCGCCGCGGAACGCCTTCCACCAGTACGGCTCGGAGGCGACCTCGCCGAGATATTCGAACCGGGTGTAGCCGGTGTCGTTGAGCGCCCGGTACCCCACCCCGCCGGGCGAGACCGGCAGGCTCTGGTCCGGCACCATCGGGCTGCCGTCCGGCCCGGCGAAGTTGCGCGGATCGGCCGCGCCGCCGCCGTCCGGCCGCTCCGGGCGGAACGTCCCGGCCTCCGGGTCCACCGTGACCGCCCGCACCGGCAGGCTCCACCCCGCGGCCACCCCGCCGTGCACCGGCGCCGACGACGCGTACCGCAACGCCACCGCCGGGCTCTGCCCCCGCCGTCCCGGCGGGACCTCGATCGGGTACGAGTACGTGAAGTCACCGTCCGGGGCGGTCTGCCCGGATCCCCCCGCCGGTGCCGTCGCCTCCGGCGCCTTGTTCGCCCCCGCCATCAGGGCGGCCGCGTTTCCCGGCCGCCGCGCGTCCGCGCGCGCGGGCGCGCTCGTCACCAGCCCGCCCGCCAGTACGGCCACCGCGGCGACCACCGCGACCGGACCCCCGGCCCGTCTTCGTAACACGTGAAACTCCTTGGACAAGAAGAGGAGGGCCTGCCGTCAGGGCAGCACCCTCATGTCCACAGAAGTTTGTTCTACGACGCCCGCGACCAGGAGGCAGCAATACGCACAGCGAGTGCGTATTCCTGCACAGGCCCTTCGTGCCCGGCCGGAGAAGTGGACGGCGCGGGAGCGGACACGGCGTCCGGGAGGCGGGTGGCCGTAGTGGGGGCACCGCGGTCATGAGGTCGCCCGCCCGAAGACACGCCAGCCGTAGGCGCCGATGGTGTCACCGGCTTCGCTGGCCGCCTCCGGCCGGCGGCCGAAGGACGAAGGCGGTGTGAAGGGCTGTCCGGAGTGGTTGATGACGAACAGGCGCCCGTCGCGCACGACGGCCTCGACGTGCTGCGGCAGCCGATCCACAGGCGGGCGAACGCCGGCGCCGGCGAAGATCCGCGCGGTGACCGCGCGCATGCCGTCCTCATCGGGAATGGTGGCCAGGTAGTAGGCCGTTCCCGAACCGCTCGTCCGCGAGGTGAAGGCGGGGTGCCCCTGGAGTCTGCCGTCGCGGAAGTCGCCGATGACCGTCGCGTCGATCAGGTCGAGTTCCTCGGCGAACAGGCGGCCGGTCATCGAGGTGTCTCCGAGGGACACGGTCACCGTGGTGCGATCGTGCGCGTCGAGGGGGAGGGCGCCGAAATCCCTCACCCTGAGGCCGAGCGTGGCTCCCAGCCGGGTGGTGAAGCCCCCGGCGGCGAACCTGTCGTGCTCGTCGACCACGTCGCTGAACGCCGACAGCAGCAGCGTCCCGCCATCGGCGACATAGGCCGCGATGTTGGCCGCCGACGCGTCGGTCAGCAGGTAGAGCTGTGGTGCGATGACGACGGCGTACTTCGACAGGTCGTCGTCCGGATGCCGGATGTCGGCGGTGACGTGCTGGCGATGGATCGCCGCGTGCCACTGCCGCACGACCGCGAGGTAGTCGAAGCGCACCGGATGGTCGGAGTTCTCCACCGCCCACCGGTTCTGCCAGTCGTAGATCAGCGCCACGGGCGCGTCGACCTCTGCCGAGAGCCGAGGGAGCCCGGCCAGGTTCTGCCCGAGTTCGACGATCTCCCTCCAGGTGCGGGTGCGGGTTCCCGCGTGCGGCACCATCGCCGAGTGGAACTTCTCCGAGCCTGATCGGGACTGGCGCCACTGGAAGAACATCACCCCGTCGGCGCCTCGCGCGACGGCCTGCACGCTGAGGGCCGCCATCTGTCCTGGCGCCTTCGGCGAGTTGCTCGCACGCCAGTTGACCGCGTCCGGGGCCTGCTCCATGAGGACCCACGGAACTCCCGGTTTGAGGGATCGCATGAGATCCCGGTCGAAGGCGGCCTCCCGGAACGACTCGGCGTCCGCCGGATCGGGATAGCTGTCATCGGCGACCAGGTCCAGATCCGCCGCCCACGAGCGGTAGTCGATCGGCTCGAACGCGCCCATGAAGTTCGTGGTGACGGGCTGAGTGCCACCCGCCGCACGGATGATCGACTTTTCCATGCGATAGAGCTCGAGCAGCGCGTCGGAGGTGAAGCGCTTGAAATCCAGGAGACCGGAGGGGTTGACGCTGGAGGGCGTGAGCCGAGGCGGGACGACCTCCTCGAAATCGCCGTAGCGCTGCGACCAGAAGGCCGTGCCCCAGGCGTCGTTCAACGCCTCGATGTCGCCGTACCGCCCGCGCAGCCAGGCGCGGAACGCGACCGCGGCGTTGTCGGAGTAGTCGGCGTGCACATGGCAGCCGTACTCGTTGTTGACGTGCCACATCACCACCGCGGGATGGCAGGCGTAGCGTTCCGCGATCGCTCCGGCGAGTTCGGCCGCCAGGCGCCGGTACACCGGCGACGTGGGAGCGTACGCCTGCCGGCTGCCGTGCCAGTAGGTGGCCCCCGAGGCGTCCTTCGGCAGGATCTCGGGGTAGGCCCGGCTCGCCCACGGTGGCGGGGAGGCGGTGGCCGTGGCGAGATTCACCCCGATTCCGCCCGCGTGCAGCTTGTCGAGGATCCGGTCGAGCCAGCCGAAGTCGAACTCGCCCTCGGCGCGCTGGATGCGCGCCCACGCGAACACCCCCAGGCTGACCAGATTCACGCCCGCCGCCCGCATCAGCCGGATGTCGTCGTCCCATACCGATTCGGGCCATTGTTCTGGGTTGTAGTCGCCGCCGTAGTACACCTGAGGTGCTCTCCTGCCCGTGGTTCGTGTCAAAGCCGAGCGCGCCCCGGAGCGCGAACGCGCTCGGTGCCGCCGATCCGCGACTGGACGGGACGAGCCCCGCCGCCGACGTTCACCGAGGGGCACGCGGGGATCGGCGGCGAGCCGTGTGACGCGGTCCTCGGCCGCGGAGCCGACGTCGCCGAGTACAACGGTGGCCGTCGTCGCCAGGCCGCCGGGCGGCACATGCTCGTCACCGGAAATTAAAACGTTTCCATGGAATCGGTTCAAGCCCCTCACGCAGCGGAGGGGAGGTCTGCGCGTCATTTCTTGCTTTTCGTCGCTGCCCGAGCCTGTGACCGGCGAACACGGCGCCCTGGGCGGCCGCGTGCGGCGGATGCGGTCTCCGCACGGCATCGAAGCCGGGGCGTCCCGCTTTCGGACGCACCGGCTTCTCAGCGGCGGATCATCGGATCCTGGGCACGGGGACCTTGGCCCAGTCGAGGTCGGTGGCCAGGTAGAAGCCGGGGTAGGCGGGCTGGTTGTAGCCCGTCTGCTGCCTGGCCACCTCGACCCGGTACTGCGGGTCGTGCATGAGGGTGTAGAGCTTGCGGTTCGTCACCTCGGTGCTGATGTGGACGCGGGCGGCGGTGCTGTCGGTGGTGCGCACCACCAGTTCCTCGCGCCAGTCGCCGAGGATGTCGGCGACCAGGCCCGGATTGCCCTTGGTCCCGTTGTTGGCAAGGGTGCCGGTGGCGGTCAGCAGCGTGCCGCGCTTGAAGTCGTCGACGGTGGGTGTCTGCAGCACCGTGGTGGCGGTGCCGTTGACCAGTTGGGTGGTCATGTCGGCTGCCCAGCGGATGCTCTGGTTGGTGCCGGGCGTGGTGACGCCCAGGTGCTCGCCGCGCGCGGACCACAGGCCGGCCTGGATCTCCTGGTTGGGCGGCATCGCCGACCAGGCTTCCATGCCGCGGACGGCCGGGTCGATGTCACCGACCATGCCCCGGCCGGTGTCGCGACCGCTGTAGCCTCCGAACAGGACCCGGCCGGTGGCGGCGTCGCGCATGGCCCAGCCGTACGGCGCCGACGTCCCGCCCTCGTGCACGGTCCAGATCTCCAGACCGGGCCGGTCGGGGTCGAGGTCGCCGACGTGCATGGCGTCGCCGTGGCCGAGCCGGACGTTCTGGCCGGGCACGCCGCTGTTCGGCGGGGCCACGTCGAAGGAGGAGTACAGCAGGCTGCCGTCGTCGTCGACGGTGGCCGCGCCGTACACGATCTCCTGCCTGCCGTCGGCGTCGACGTCGGCGACGCTCATCGAGTGGAACCCCTGGGTGGTCAGGGTGGCGAAGGAGGGATCGCTGCCGTCGACGCCGTGCGGGGAGGCGTTGAAGGGGTTGGCCATCGGGGCGTGGCCGCTGTCGACGAACCAGCGTTCCTTGAGCCTGCGGCCGTCCCAGTCGTAGGCGACCAGGGTGGTGCGGGTGTAGTAGCCGCGGGCGAAGATCGCCGAAGGGCGCCTGCCGTCGAGGTAGGCCACCGAGGACAGGAAACGGTCGACGCGGTTGGCCGGCTCGATGCGGGCCATCGCGTAGTCGCCCCACAGCAGGCCGTCGTCTCCCCGGCCGGGCTTGTAGTCGACGGTCTGCAGCTCCCTGCCGGTGGCGCCGTCGAAGACCGACAGGTATTCGGGGCCCTTGACGACGAAGCCGGCGAACTCCCGCAGGCGGTTGTTGCCGCTGCGCGAGGGCGCGTAGACGTCGACGAAGTGGGTGGCGAGCTCGGTCGCCGCCTGGCGGGAGAGCGGGTAGGCGTGCGTCGGCGTGATGCCGAAGGCCTGTTCCAGCGTCGCGGGCCAGCGCCCGGCGACCACCTCGGGGTGCTCGTGCCACTTCATGAACGTGTCCACGAGGTGGTCGAAGTAGCCCGCGGCGCTCAGCCGGTAGTCGTCGGTGTGCGAGTAGCCGGGCCGCGGCATGGTGACGAACCGCTCCTTCTGGGGATTGCCTGCGGCGTCGTAGCGGATGACCCCGGTGCCCGGCGCGGTCTTCAGCATCACCTCCGAGCGGCCGTCGCCGTCGAAGTCGTAGACCAGGAACTGGGTGTAGTGTGCGCCCGACCTGATGTTGACGCCCAGGTCCAGCCGCCACAGCAGCTTGCCGTCGAGCGTGTAGGTGTCGAGGTAGGTCGGGCCGGTGTAGCCGCGCTGGGAGACGTCCTTGGCGTTGGAGGGCTCCCACTTGACCACCAGCTCGTAGCGGCCGTCGCCGTCCACGTCGCCGACGCTCATGTCGTTGGCCGCGTAGGTGTACGTCTCGCCCACCGGGGTCACGCCGTCGGCGGGCTTGCGGAGCGGCACATCGTAAAACGATTCACTCCAGGGCCGGACGGCAGCGCTTTTCCTGCCCTCCTTGCCCCTTGTGATCGGGGCGACCGCGTACCGGGAGGCGGGCGTGCCCGCGACGTCCCGGTAGTTGGTGCTGTCGGTGACCGTGGCGATCGGGCGGCCGTCCCTGTACAGGCGGAAGGCGGCGCCGAGCATGCCGTTCCGGCCCGCTCCGGTCACTTCGGATCCCAGTAAACGCCAGCTCAGGAAGATGCCGTTCGGGGTGGTCGTGGCGACGAGACCGCGGTCGAGGCGCTCCATCCACACGCGCGGTCCGGCGGCGGCGGGGGTGGCCGGGAGGATGCACGCGAGTGCGGCCAGGATCGTGAATGCTAAGCGGGCGGCGCGCATGACGGAGCTCCTGAGGGGGTCGGAGCGGTTAAATCGATATACCCGCTGGAGGTTATGAGCGTTGTCATCGGCAGTCAAGGCTTCGGTTTCCCCGGCACCTGGAGGTCGCTCTCCGGCTTCTTCGCCGCGTCACCCCCGTACTTCGCGGCACGGTCGAGCGCCGTTCGCGGCTCATACCGCACCCGACCTGGACGGCTTCCGCGACGAGACCGTCCGTGGCAGCCGACACCCGCGCCGCCGTTGATCCCGGCCCTCCACGGGCGGCGATGAGGGAAAAGCATGAAACCTTCACGTCACCGCCGGAGAAGGTCGAAGACTCTGGGAGCGTTCACAAGGCGAAAAAGGGCCTTGTCGCCGCTGACGGCGATCGCACGCTCGCAGGCCTCGGCCTTGATGAGTGCGCCGGTGTAGCGACGGCGCGACGAGGGGGAAGCCGCCTCCCTGGCGACCGGGAAGCCCGCGGTCGCGATGGGTGAGCGTGACGGCGCTGCGCGCCTTCGCGTTGTTCCGGCAGATCCCGAGCATCCCTTGACGAAGGCGGCGCCGGTGTTAAAACTAAGAACCAATCTCCTCACAACATCGTGAACCGCTGGTTACACAGAGGAGTGTTAGCGCTAACAGCATCGGCGACAGCCCTTTGTCGATTGCCCGCACCAGAAGACCTCCGCGAACAGAACCGCAATCGCCTCCGCTGTCGAATGTTAGCGCCAACAAGTGCTGTGACCTGTTCCCTCTGCTGATCGTCCAGACAAGAGGACTCCCCCATGAACAGACTCCCAAGCCCTCCCGTCCGACACCTCCGCCGCGGCGCCCGCGCCGCCTTCGCGGCAGCCGTCGTGGCACTGCTCGCGTTGTGCCAGTCGATCGTGGCCGCGCCCCCGGCCGCCGCGGCCGTCATCGACACCGGCGCCTCCTACGTCCTGGTCAACCGGCACAGCGGCAAGGCGATCGACGTCCCCGACCTCCCCACCGGCGACGGCGCCCCCATCGCCCAGCGGACCCGCGACGACGGCGTCCGGCAGCGGTGGCAGTTCGTCGACTCCGGAGGCGGCTACTACCGGCTGCGCTCACGCCACAGCGGCAAGGTACTCGACATCGCCTCCCGCTCCACCGCCGACGGCGCCAACGTCGCGCAGTGGACCGACAACAACGGCACCAACCAGCAGTTCCGCGTCCTCGACAGCGACGCGGGGCACATTCGCCTGATCAACCGCAACAGCGGCAAGGCCCTGGAGATCTGGGAATGGTCCACCGCCGACGGCGCCCGCCTGTCGCAGTACGCCGACACCGGCGGCGCCAACCAGCAATGGAACCTGGTCAAACTCAGCGGCTCCGGTGACCCCACCACCCCGCCGCCGGCCTACCCGGGCCCCGGGTACGTGACCGGCGACATCGGCGTGCACGACCCGGAGGTGACCAAGACCCCCGGCGGCGCCTACCTGCTGGCCCACACCGGTGACAACATCTCGCTCAAGACCTCCACCGACCGCACCACCTGGCGCAACGCCGGGTCGGCCTTCCCCGGGGGCGTCTCGTGGGCGCACTCCTACACCGGTGGAAGCAACCACGTGTGGGCGCCCGACATCACCTATGTGAACGGGCGGTACCACATGTACTACTCGGCCTCCAGCTTCGGCTCCAACCACTCGGCGATCTTCCTGGCCACGTCCGCTACCGGCGCCTCGGGATCGTGGACCCACCAGGGCCTGGTCGTCGAATCCCGCACCGGCGACACCTTCAACGCCATCGACCCCAGCCTGACCATCGACGCCCAGGGCCGCTGGTGGCTGACCTTCGGCTCGTTCTGGTCGGGCATCAAGCAGATCCAGCTCGATCCGGCCACCGGCAGGCGCACCGGCAGCACCCTCACCAGCGTCGCCGGCCGGGGCGGCGGCGCCATCGAGGCGCCCACCCTCGTCCGCCGCGGCGCCTACTACTACCTGTTCGTCTCCTTCGACTACTGCTGCCGGGGCGCCTCCAGCACCTACCGGATCATGGTAGGCCGCTCCACCTCGGTCAACGGCCCCTTCACCGACCGCAACGGGGTGGCGATGAACTCCGGCGGCGGCACCGAGATCCTGGCCGGCCGCGGCAGCGTCCACGGCCCCGGCCACCAGACCTACCTGGACGACACCGACGGGTCGATCCTCTTCTACCACTACTACGCCGACAACGGCGCCCCCCTGCTCGGCATCAACAAGCTCGGCTGGGACTCGGCCGGCTGGCCCTTCGCCTACTGACCGGCGCGCGGGACCGGAACCGGGGCACGGCCTGCTTCGTCCGCGACGGGAAACACGTCCTGAGTGGCGCACCACCGCACCCCGAACGAGAAGATCGCGCGAACGCGCCACCGACCCGGCACCACGGCGATCCCGCTCCCCCGGCACCGGGCACACGGCACGTGATCGGCACCGGGGGGCGTGAGGGCTTACCGCGGATCCGCGGTCACGTCGAGACGACCGTCAGACGGCCGTGCGCGACCACTGCTGGTTGGTGCCGGTGTTGCACGTGTACTGCTTGAGGATCACGCCGTTCGCGGTCGACGCGGCCGGTACGTCCACGCATTTGCCGCTGTGTCGTGCCCGGAGCTGGAAGTAGCCGCCGTTGGCGACCATCTGGAACTGCTGGTTGGCGCCGGTGCCACAGGTGTACTGGACGAGCTCGGCACCGTCGGCGGTCGAAGCGCTCACCACATCGAGACACTTTCCGCTGTGGCGGCTGATGATGCGCCAGTAGCCGCTGCCGGCGTCCTGGAACTTCCACTGCTGCCACGCGTTGCCGCCGTAGGTGTACTGGCCGACGCGCGCGCCGTTGGCGGTGCTCGCTTGCTGGATGTCCATGGCCTTGCCGCTGTGGCGTGCGTCGATCCGGTAGAACGTTTCCGGCGAGGGCGACGGTGAGGGCGAAGGGGTGGGTTCGCTGACGGTGTCGCCCCAGCCATATCGGATCCGGTTGGAGCCGTGGCCGTTGCGGGTGGTCAGGTTGAGGGTGGTGCCGCTGCCCCCCAGGGAGAACATCGAGTACCAGTCGTAGCCGATGGTGCCCGTCTTGCCGCCGATGGCGGGCCAGTAGGTGCCGCCCATCTGGTTGTCACGCATGACCTGGGTCATGGCGCGGATGTAGCGCACGAAGTTGTCGGTGCTGTTCGGGTCGCTGTAGTTGAGGCCGGTGGACATCGGCGCGCCGTACTCGGTCGCGACCGCGCGGGAGGCGCAGTTGCCCAGACGTGTCTGGATGTGGCTTCGGAAGGCGTCGTAGGTCATGGCGCCGTAGAAGAAGGCGTAGTAGTGGAAGGACAGCAGCGTCGAGTTGAAGCGGCTGTCGTTGCAGATGTCGCGCAGGTCCTGGCTGAAGCCGGTGCCGCCGATGAGCACCCGGCCGGGCACCGCCGAAGTGTGATAGCTGAGCCAGTTCGCCGCGACGTTGCGCCAGTCCGCCGACGAGTAGCCGTGCGGCTCGTTCATCGGCTCGAAGTAGACGTTGCTGTTCGAGCCGTACGTGTTGGTCACGCTGGACCACATCGTGTTCCATGCGGCGAGGTTCGTGATCCTGCCGCCGGAGGCGGCGCCGTCCTCCCAGTAGGCCAGGATGACCTTGAATCCGCGCTCGGTGGCGGCGTCGATGGCGCCGCGGTAGGCGTTCCACCAGGTCGTGTTGGCCACGGTGTGAGTGTTGATGGGCAGCCGGACGGTGTTGACCCCCATGAGGTATTCCATGCTGTCGTAGAGCGAGTTGGCCTTGGCCCGAACCGTCGCGTTGCTGTCGGACTGGCTCAGGCCCTGCACGACCAGCGTGCCGGTGCTGAAGTTGTCACCCAGCACCGCCCAGTTCATGCCTCGGAATTGCCTGGTGTCGGCATTGGCCGGCGGCGCGGAGACGACGAGGCTTGTCACTGTGGCGAGCGCGGTCGCCACAAGGGCGATCAGTAACCGGCGCGACGGCCGAGTGCTCCGCGATGGTCCTGATGAGTACCCATCGGACGCCATGATCGGTGCCATGAAATGTCCAATCACTAGATCTGAATTCCTGGGTCAAGCTCTCGGCAGGAGTGACGACCGGGTTGTTCTGGTTCAAGGGCATCCGGTGGAGACCGTCGGAGCTCACCGCCAGGTGGAGGGCGTGGTTGTCACCGGACTGGTTCGGCGACTCTTCGAGGTGGCCCATGACATGGGCCGGATACATGGCCACCGAGGCTGTCGGCGCCGCGGCGACGTGGACGACGCCGCTCAGCACGGCCGTCGGATACGTGCCGGTGGCGGCGATCTTTGACGTGGGGACACCGCGGGCGTCCTTTCCGGGAATCGGTGAGGAGACGGCGAGGGGCGACATCACCGCCGCGCACTCACGGTGAGGCCTCAGGGGCGATGGGGCACGTCAACGGGCGCACGAAAAAGTGTTAACGCTAACATTTATGCGTAAACCTCGTCCCTGTGAGCCTGGCAATGGGGCGACGGTTCCCGATGAAGGGCCGACGGTCGGGCCGCATTCATGTTTCTGTTGCATTTCCGCAAAGTGTTGGGGTTCACAAGCGGGATGTCAACATCTCGCTACGAGAAATTCATCTCCGCACAGCCGGCATCCCGTGGCGGCGGCGACGGCGTGGAGCGCCGGCCTCCGGTCACAGACGGTCATATCGCCTGTTCAACTCTTTTCGGCGCCCGGCGTCCGGTGGCCCGGATCGTCGTGCCGGCCTTCGGGTCACAGGCCGGAAGGTCCGGTGCGGTCGATGACAGCGGGTATTGACCGCACTCATGTCAACGCACACACTGGTGCGATGTCGACGTAGCCCGCCGCCCTGTCGCGGTTACGGGCCGCGCTTCGCGCATTGAAACCTGCATTGTTATCGCGTTCCAATAGTCATGTCCGATTACGTTGACGCCCACGTAATCGCGGCAATGGTGCCGCCCGCGCCTCTGTGCCGACGAGTCGCGTGGCGTCGCCTTCCCCGTCGCCCAGCCCGCCCGATCGTGCCCGATCGTGCCCGGTCTCCGAGGGTCGCCATCGCCGAAGGTGGCCGTGCCCCGGCATCTCACCTCGTCACCCGGATCGGGGGCGTCACGCGGATCCGGCCACCGCCCCCCGTCATTCCCCGCCTGCGGACCCCCGCGACGGACCCACGAGTGGCCCGTCCGCTCACCTGCGGCATCGGTCCACGGTTCCGACCGCGGTAGCCCCCTGAGGTGATCGCATGAACGTCGGATTTGATCGCTTTACCAGTGAATTTTACGAAGAGATCAACTTCGATCAGGTTCGATCGGTACTATGAGGGGGTCCTAAGGAGGAGCATGACCAGTACGGCGATCGGCCCCGCCGTTCAGCTCGCGAAGAGCGTCGCTTCAGGCCCGCTGCTCGGCAAGTGGGGGACGCTCGCCTCTCCGGGCGCGCTGATCGGCATCCTGGCGCACCCCGACCGTGCTCTGTCCCCCTCCTCTCCGCGCGGCGAGTCGCCGCCGCGGGCGCTGGAGCGCGTGCGGGAGCGGGCGGAGGCCGAGCGCGGGTCACCGTGGGCGCAGCCGCTCGCCACGCAGTACGCCAGGTACTTTCAGGACGGCGACCGCACGGTCTACGAGGGCGGCGTGTTCGCGCGCCAGGAGCGGCTCACCCGAGCCGTGCTCATGGCCGCGGCGATCGGGTCGGACGAGTGGCTGGCCGAGGCCGCCGACGGGATCGTTCTGCTGTGCGAACAGAGCTCGTGGTGCTGGCCCGCCCATGAGGAGTCCTGCCGATCGCGGGGCACGGTGTTGCCCGACCCGGCCGCCCCCTGCCTCGATCTCGGCGCCGGTGACGTGGCCGCCCAGCTCGCCTGGGCGGACCACATGCTCGGTGAGCGGCTGGACGAGCGATTCCCCGGGCTGCGGGATCGCCTCCGTGCCGAAGTGCGGTGGCGGGTTCTGGAGCCGTTCACCCGGCGGCGCGACTGGCACTGGCTGGGCCTGGACGGCCGCGTGCACAACTGGTGCCCGTGGATCTGCGGTAACGTGCTCGTCGCCGCGCTGCGTCTGGCCGAACCGGGAGCGGAGCGGGCTCTGCAGGTCGCGCTGGCGATCGAGGGCCTCGACCGCTACCTGGCGGCACTGCCCGGCGACGGATCGGTGGACGAGGGCTACGAGTACTGGTGGAACGGTGCCTGCCGTGCCCTGGAAGCGCTTGACGTGCTGGAGTACGCCACGTCCGGGGAACTGAGCGCGGTCGACGTGCCGGTGGTGCGCGAGACGGTGCGGTTCCCTTACCGGATGCATCTGGGCGGGACGTGGTATGTGAACTTCGCCGACGCCCGCGCGCTGCCGCCCGCCGGGCAGCCCTGGCACGTGCTGCACCGCTGGGCGCGGCGGATCGGCGATCCCGACGGGGTGCGGCACGCCGCCGCCCACCGCACCGGGACCGTCGCCCCCGAGGCCGAGCTGGGACGGGCACTGAGCGAGCTGGCCGACACCACCTGGCTGGAGGCCGGCCCGGCCGAACCGCCGCTGGTGGCCTCGGCATGGCTGCCCGGCACGCAGGTGGGCGTCGCCCGCCCCGCCCGCGGTACCGAGCGGGGTCTCACCCTCGCCGTCAAGGGCGGCCACAACGACGAGAACCACAACCACAACGACGTCGGCTCGGTGATCGTCGCCGTCGACGGGACACCCGCCGTGGTCGACGCGGGGCGGCCCACGTACACGGCGCGGACGTTCGGGCCCGACCGGTACGCGATCTGGACGATGCGGAGTGGCTGGCACAGCGTGCCCGAGGTGCGCGGCACCCCGCAGGGGCAGGGCGCGTCCTTCGCGGCCGGGGACGTCACGGTGGCCGACGGACCGGACGCCTTCCAGGTGAGGCTCGACCTCGCGGGCGCCTACCCCGTGGACGGGCTTGAGCGGTGGTGGCGCACGGCCAGGCTGGACCGGGTGGCCGGTGGCGTGACGATCGAGGACTCCTGGGCCTTCACCGACGCGGGCCCGCCCAGCGAGGTGCGGTTCCTGCTGTCCGGCCGGGTGCGGCAGGAGGCGCCGGGGCAGGTGACGATACGGCCGCCCGGCGGGAGCCGGTCCGCGGTCCTCTCCTGGGATCCGGAGCACGCGGCCGGGTCGCTGGCCGAACGCGAGCTGGACGATCCCCTGCTCGTCGCGGTGTGGGGCGACCGGCTGACCCGGCTGCGGCTGGAACTGCCCGGCACCGCGAGCGGATCGCTCCTGGTACACGTAGAGGTGCGGCCATGACCGTGTCCGACTCGCCGACCCCGATGCCTGACGAGCGCCGTACCCAGATGGTCGAGTTGCTGCGGCGGCGTGGCCCCGTCCGGGCTACGGATCTGGCCGACGAGCTGGACGTCTCGGTCATCACCATCCGCCGTGACATCGCGTTCCTCGCCTCGCAGGGGCTGATCCGGCGGGTACGGGGCGGGGCCATGCCGCACGGCGACACGCCCGCCGAACAATCCGGTAAGGAGGCCTCGCCTCAACCGGTCGCCGAGGAGAGCGCCGGCGACCGGCAGCGGCTCACCATCGGGATGGTCGTGCCATCGCTCGACTACTACTGGCCGGAGGTGATCCGTGGCGTCCGCGAGGCCGCCGCGGCGGCCGGGGTCAGAGTCGTGCTGCGCGGCGCCACCTACCAGGCCGCCGACGAGCGGCGGCAGTTGTCAGGGCTGATGGAGCTCGTCGGCGTGAACGGGCTTCTGGTCGCGCCGACCACCACCGGTGACGACGGCGAGGAACTGGTGCGCTGGTTGCGGCAGGCACCGGTGCCGGTCGTGCTCATCGAACGGGCCGTCGCCACCGGACCGTACAGGGAGGCCATGGAGTCCGTTGTCAGCGATCACGCGCTGGGAGCGGCCATGGCCGTACGCCACCTGGCGGCGCTCGGGCACCGGCGGATCGGGGTGATCACGACCTTGCACAGTCCGACCACACCGCACGTACGGCACGGATGGCGGCAGGCGTGCCAAGAGCTCGGTCTCGAGCTCGACGGCACCCCGGACATCACCACCGTCGACCAGCGCGACCCTGAATGGATCAAGGTCATGGACCAGGCCCTCGGCTCATGCCTCGACACGGGCACCACCGCGCTGCTGGTTCACTCCGACCCGGAGGCGATCAACCTCGTGGAACGGTGTCAGGAGAGGGGCATCCGGGTGCCCGCGGACCTGGCGGTGGTCACCTACGACGACGAGATGGCGGAGCTGTGCGATCCGCCGCTGACGGCGGTCCGCCCGCCCAGGAGAGCGATCGGGCGCGCGGCTTTCTCCCTGCTGCTGGCCCGCCTGACGGATCAGGATCCACATCGGCCGACGCATCGCGTGGTCATCGAGCCTCGGTTGATCGTGCGCTCCTCCTCCTGAGGAAAGGCTGTTCAGGACAGAAGGGACATGGGGTCCAGTATGTCTTTGACACCGTCCGCCCAGGTGAGCCGGGCGGAAGCGTTCGCCCAGCTCACCTCCGGAGGTGCCGACGGCATGTCGGAACCGAGGTGAACGCGGGCCTCGTACCATCTGCCGGGCTCGGCGGTCGCGCTGGTGCCGCACCAGGGGACGAGCGTCCGGGCCGACAGGGGGGTGGCGTTCTCGGCGAGCGTCACGTCCGACAGGTCGAGACCGGGGCCGGGGAGGATGCGGGAGATCACGTGTGACGACGGGGTGGCGCCGGGGACGGGCCAGCCGCCCAGGCGAAGCGGGGCCGCGCACGTGGGCGAGACGAGGACCAGACGAACCTCCCAGGGGCCCCGCAACGCCGACAGGACCGTGATCCAGGGTCCCAGGACGGCGGCACCCGATCGGCCGTAGCCGTGGTCGGCGGTATCGGGGTCCGGGTCCACCCAGTGGGCCCGCCAGCGGGAGGCGCCGACGGCGGTCCCCGTCGGCAGGCGGTCCACGAGGAGGGTGTCGAAGCCGGTGCGGTGGCTGGGCCGGCCGTCCGGGTCCAGAAGCGTGACCGACTGGTCGAGAGGGGCTCCGGCGTGCGGGCCGGCCAGGATGGGCGAGGTGGCGCTGGAGTATCCGAGGCGGGCGTACAGCGGCGAGTCCGTACGGTGGTCGCCGGGGGTGGCGTGGTCGGTGCCGTGGTTGACGACGCGCACGACGCCGTCCGCGCGGGTGCCGGAGACCAGCCAGCCCGGTGACCGGATCACGAGCTGGAAGTCCTCCCGCTCGACCGGCAGCGGTTCCTCGACCGAGGTCCACACGGGGTGATCGGCGGGCAGCGCCAGCCCGTACAGGCCTTTGGCGGCCCAGTAGGGGGAGCCGGTGCCGGAGTACGACTGGGCGATCGGCCGCCAGGGGCCGTGCCAGCCGAGTGTCAGGACTCCGTCGTCGTCGGGGCTGCCGTGCTCGGCGAAGTGGCGGGCGATGCCGGAGGCGGCGCGGCGCAGGAGACCCGGCGCGGGGGTCGCGACACCGGCCCGCGCTCCCGCCCAGAACTGGGCGGCGGCCGCGAACCGGTAGGTGAGGCTGCGGCCCTGTACGAGCGGAGAGCCGTCCGCGCCCACCAGGTGCACGGCGTCGTGGAGGTAGCGCGTGAACCGGGACAGGTAGGCGGTACGACGGGTGTCGGCGGCCGGGTCGCCGGCCGCCATCTCGGTCCACAGCAACGGGTAGAAATGGAGGGCCCAGCCGACGTAGTGGTCGTAGCCGCGCCGCTCGCCGTCGGAGTACCAGCCCTCCTCCCGTACGAACCCGTCGGTGAGCGCGAGCCCGGCCTCGACGTCCCGACGTGAGGACGGGCCACCCACCGAGGCGAGGAACTGCTCGACCACGAGCTGGAACCAGATCCAGTTGATCGGCGGATACGCGGCGCCGACCGCCGGGGCCAGGTAGCCGATCACCCGCTCGCGCACCCCGTCGTCGAGGCGGTCCCACAGCCACGGGCGGGTGAGGTGCAGCACCAGTGCGATGGAGGCGGCCTCGACCTTGGCCTGGTCATGCTCCTCCAGCCGCACCCATCGCTCGGGAGAGCCCGGATCGGTGCCGGCCGCCAGGCCGCGTGCGTACCACTCCAGGTAACCGTGCGGGTCACGGCCCCCCTCCCCCGCCACCCGGAAGCCCGCGGCCAGGAATGTCCGGGCGAACCCTTCCAGCGCGTCGACGTCCGGCCCGTACCCACCAGGCTCGCCGGGAAAGGAGATCCGCGCGTGCGAGGGGGAGGCGTGTCGCCGTGCGGACAGCAGCAGACGGTCGGCCAGAGCGGCCCAGTGATCTCTGGTCCAGCCGGTGTAGGGCGAGAGCCGCCGGTCGTCCAATTCCCGCAGCCAGCGCATCGGGCCTCCTGTCGCGACTCCGAACGAAACCCCGTGATGCTGGCACCGCCTCGACGACCACGTCAAGCGGCAATGAATCAAAAGCGTTCATACTGATCATCGTTGACGGTCTTCAGGATTCCCGGATGATCGTATTGATCATATTAGCGTTAACAATCTATTGACCTGATTGAAACGATCGGTCATGATCGGCGGCACTGGCAAGCGCTGGCTGGCGAAGGGACCGGTGTGAGAGACCGACGATCACAGGCTCTGCTGGTGATGGATCCCGTGCACGTCGACGTGCAGTTCCAGGAGCCACAGCTGCGGCGGTTGCACGGTCTCGTCGAGCTCACCGACCCCGTGGCGACGGCGGACCTCGACGATCCGCTCGTGCGCCGCCGGCTGCGCGAGGTCGAGGTGCTCGTGACCTCGTGGGGCTGTCCTCCGCTCACCAAGGAGCGGCTGGACTGCGCGCCGGAGCTTCGGGCGATCTTCCACTGCGCGGGGACGGTGCGCCCGTTCGTCACCGACGAGGTCTGGCGGCGCGGGCTGCTGGTGACCAGCGCGGCGGACGAGAACGCCGTCTCGGTCGCCGAGTTCACCCTCGCCGCGATCATTTTCGCGGGCAAGAAGGCTCCGTTCCTGGCCCAGGACGCGCGCAGGCATCGCGACGACTGGTCCTACCTGGAACGGCGGGGGGAGCTGTCCAACCGCGGGCGCACGATCGGCGTCGTCGGCTTCTCACGGGTGGGCCGCCGGGTCGTCGAAAGGCTGCGCAGCCTGGACGTGGACATCCTGGTGTACGACCCGTACGCCGGCGCCGCCAAGGTCCGTGAGGCAGGCGGCCGGCTGGTCGGTCTGACCGACCTGCTGCCACGCTGCGACGTGCTCACCCTGCACGTCCCGGAGCTTCCCTCCACCCGTCACCTCATCGGGGCGCCGGAGCTCGCCCTGCTGAAAGACGGCACGACCGTCATCAACACGGCGCGCGGCACCGTCCTGGACACCGCCGCCCTGGAGACCGAGTGCGCGAGGGGACGCCTGGACGCGATTCTCGACGTGACCGACCCGGAGCCGTTGCCCGCGAACTCGCTCCTGTACGACCTTCCCAATGTCATGATCACCCCCCACATCGCCGGATCCCTGGGATCGGAGACCCGGCGAATGAGCGAGAGCGCCCTCGACGAACTCGAACGCTACCTGTCCGGCCGGCCGCCGCGTGCGGTGGTGACGGCCGACGAGTTCGCCGTGAGCGCCTGAGCCCGGCCTCAGGGAAAGGAAACAGACCGATGTTCAACCCCGTTCCGCCCCCCAGGAATCGAACGCGGCGCCACGTCGTGAAAGTCGCGGGGGTGTCCGCCATCGCGCTCGCGCTCGCCGCGTGCGGCGGCTCCGGCGAGCCGGCCGAGGGCGGCGGACCCACCACCCTCACCGTCACCGTGTGGAACCTCGCCAAGACCCCCGAGTTCACCGCGCTGTTCCAGGCGTTCGAGAAGGCGAATCCTGGCGTCAAGGTGAAGCCGGTCGACATCCTCGCGGACGACTATCAGGACAAGGTCACCACCATGCTCGCCGGTGGTGACAAGTCGGACGTGATCACGATAAAGAACGTGACGGACTACGCGCGCTACTCCAGCCGCGGGCAGCTCATCGACGTCACCGATCTCGCCACGTCGGCCGACGCCGCCAAGCTGGCGGGTCTGCAGGCCTACAACACCGGGAACACCTACTACGCGCTCCCCTACCGCCAGGACTTCTGGCTGCTGTACTACAACAAGACCCTGCTCGACAAGGCGGGCATCAAGCTCACCGACGCCATGACGTGGGACGACTACGCCAGGTACGCCCAGCAGCTCACCGGGGACAAGGACGGCAAGAAGGTCTACGGCACCTACCACCACACCTGGCGTTCGGTGGTCCAGGCGATCTCCGCGGCGCAGACGGGCGGCGACCAGCTCGGCGGTGACTACGCCTTCTTCACCGACCAGTACACGATGGCCCTGGACCTGCAGAAGAAGGGGGCGGTCATGGACTTCGGCACCGCGAGCGCCCAGCAGGCCGACTACCGGAACATGTTCGGAACCGGCGCGGCGGCGATGATGCCCATGGGCACCTGGTACATCTCGGGCATCCTGGAGGCCAAGAAGAAGGGCGAGAGCACGGTCGACTGGGCGCTCGCCCCGATGCCGCAGCGGGCGGGCGGCTCCGGCGAGGTCGTCACCTTCGGCTCCCCGACGGGGTTCGCGGTGAACAAGCGGAGCGAGTCCGCCGACCTCGCCAAGAAGTTCGTCCAGTTCGCCGCCGGTAAGGCGGGCGCGGAGGCGATCGCCCAGGTGGGCGTGGTGCCGGCGCTGCAGGATCCGGCGATCACGGAAGCCTACTTCAAGCTTGAGGGCATGCCGTCGGACGAGCTGTCGAAGAAGGCGTTCGAGCCCGGCAAGGTCGTGCTGGAGATGCCGGTGAGCGACAAGAGCTCCGATGTCGACACCATCCTCAACGAGGAGCATCAGTTGATCATGGTCGGTGAGAAGCCGGCCGCCGACGGCATCCGCTCGATGAACGAGCGCGTCAAGAACGAGGTCCTCAACTAGGGCGGCCGCGGCGGGCTCCGGTCCGCCGCCCGTCCACCTGGTCTGCGAAGGAGTCACGAAGGACGACCATGACCCATGTCATGCCGCAGCCCGCGCCGACCGAGCCGGGCGAACCTCGGGTGCCCCACGGCGGCCGGGCCTGGCGCAACACCCTGATCGGGTGGAGCTTCATCCTGCCGAACTTCCTGGGCTTCGCCCTGTTCACGCTCGTCCCGGTGATCGCGGCGTTCGTGCTGGCGTTCATGGACTGGGACTCCTACGGAACGCCCGAGTGGGTGGGGCTGAGCAACTTCGAACGATTGTGGGGGGACGAGAACTTCCACGTCGCCCTTCGCAACACGTTCTACTACGCGCTCGGCCACATCCCGCTGACCCTGATCGCCGCCCTCGCCCTGGCGCTGGCGCTGAACCGGCGGCTGCGCGGGGTGAACTTCTTCCGCAGCGCGGCGTTCTTCCCGTACATCACCTCCCTGGTCGCGGTGGCCGTGGTCTGGAACATGCTGTTCAATCCGACGGCGGGACCGATCAACCTGCTGCTGGAGGCGATCGGCGTCCAGGACCCCCCGCGCTGGATGTCGAGCACCGGCTGGGCGATGCCCGGGGTGATCATCACCAGTGTGTGGCGCGACATGGGCTACTACATGGTGCTCTACCTGGCCGGCCTGCAGACCATTCCCAAGGAGTACTACGAGGCGGCCAAAGTGGACGGGGCCAACGCCTGGCAGCGGTTCTGGGGCATCACGTTGCCCTCGCTGCGGCCCACCACCTTCTTCGTGCTGGTCATGCTGACCATCCAGAGCTTCAAGGTGCTCGACCTGATCATGGTCATGACCGGAGGCGGCCCCGGTCGCAGCACCCTGGTGCTGGCCCAGCTCGTCTACCGGGAAGGCATCGTCGAGGGCCAGTTCGGCTACTCGTCGGCGATCGCGCTCGTGCTGTTCCTCATCGTGTTCACCGTGACCATCGTCCAGTTCCGGATCAACGAACGGAGATACGCGTCATGACCACATTGCGCGATGCTCCTTCGGCCACGGTGCCGCCGCCGCGACACGCCGGGCCCACCGGATCGCCGGGCTCCCGGTACCCCGCCGCCCGCAGGACGCTGGCCTACCTCGGGCTCGTCACGGTGACGTTGCTGACGCTGGTGCCGTTCGGAATGATGCTGTCGGCCTCACTCAAGCGCAACAGCGAGGTCCTGGCGGTCCCGATCGAGTGGATTCCGGACGAGCTGCGCTGGTCGAACTTCGTGGAGATCTGGGAACGCGTCCCGATGGCGACCTACCTGGGCAACTCGCTTTTCCTGTCGGTCACCATCACGTTCCTGCAGGTGCTGACCGGCAGCTTCGCCGCCTACGGGTTCTCCAAGGTCCGCTTTCCCGGACGCGACGCGCTGTTCCTGGGCTACCTCGCCACCATCGCGGTGCCGTGGCAGGCCTACATGGTGCCGCAGTACATCATGATGCAGCGACTGGAGCTGGCGGACACGTACTGGTCGCTCATCCTGATACAGGCGTTCGGCGCGTTCGGCGTGTTCCTCATGCGCCAGTACTACATGTCGATCCCGGACGAGCTGTGCGAGGCGGCCAGGATCGACGGGCTCAGCGAGTACGGCATCTACCGGCGGATCATGCTCCCGCTGTCGAAGCCGGCGCTCGCCAGCCTGGCGCTGCTGACGTTCGTCACCACGTGGAACGACTACATGGGGCCCTTCATCTACCTGACGAGCAACGAGCTGTGGACGGTGCAGCTCGGCCTGCGCTCCTTCGTCGGCCTGTACGAGGCCGAACACGCGATGATCATGACGGGTGCGGTGCTGTCCGTGCTGCCGATCCTGGTCCTCTTCCTGTTCGGGCAGCGCTACTTCATCCAGGGCGTCGCGACGAGCGGGCTGAAGGGGTGAGCCCGATGCGCGGCCTGCTGCGCCCTGCCCGGCAGGAGACGTACGAGAAGGTCTTCGGCATGGTTTACGTCGGATTGACGACGAACCTGCTGCTGGCGATATCGTGCGCACCCCTGCTGGTGGCGCTGGCCCTGGTACGGGATCCGTCGGCGTCGTGGCCGTTCTTCGCGGCGCTCTCGGCGGTGTGCGCGCCGGCGCTGGCGGGCGCGTTCCGGTGCTTCGCCCTGCTCGACGAGGGGTCGACGGCGGTGTTCGCGGCCTTCTGGGACGGTTACCGGCGGGCGGCGGTGCGGGCGCTGGTCACCTGGCTGACGGGCGCCGCGGTGGTGAGCGTGCTCGTGGTGGACGTCATGGTGGTCGGCCGCACCTCGTGGGGTCCGGCGCTGCTGCCGTTCTTCGTCACGGCGGGCGCGCTTGTCGTGGCCACGACGATGACGGTGCTGGTCGTGGTGGCCGAATCAGCGCGTCCGGTCCGCGGCCTGGTCCTGCCGTGCCTGTACCTGGTGGCGCGTCGCTGGTATCTGACACTGCCGACACTGATGGTGCTGGCGCTCACGGTCGCCATGGTGCTGCTCAGACCGGTCTTCGGCGTGCTGCTGGGAACGGCGCCCCTGCTCTATGCGGCCTGGGCCACGAGCCGGTTCGTGGCCCTGCCGCTCCTGCCGAGACCTTGACCGGCCTTCGCTCCCGATCCACGACACCGGTACGGCGAGGACGGCCGGCACCTCGGCGAAGCGCTGCGGCTTCGCGCGGCGCGCGCGAACCGCGATCTTCCGGAAAGGGGGACGAGTACGACACGATGATCAGCCGCACGCCTCGCCAGGCCCGTCTCACCGTCGCGAACGCATTCTGATTGTCGCGGTGTCGCCGGACCCGAATCGCGCGCCGTCCATTGACCGGGGGCCCCTCGCCGGGCTAATAATGCGCCTACGCCCGAATCACCATTACCGCGCGGTCACCGTGAGATGTTAGCGCTAACATCATGGAGGTATCGGAATGCGCACATATCAAAGGACTTCGGCCGCGTTGTTCGCCGTTGTCATGGCCCTCGTCATGGCACCGGTGGCGGGCCCACCTGAAGGCGTCCACTTCGGTCTCCGCCTCCGACGCCTCCTTCGCCGTGACCTCTCCCCCGGCCTGACAGAAGGATGACCCTGATGCCCCCACCGCACGCGCGCCGCGCCCTGGTGACCGCCCTGGCCACGCTGCTCGCCGTGATCGCCGGCCTGCTCTCACCGATCGCGGCCCACGCCTCACCGCCCGCCCAGTACACCAACCCCCTGGCCGCCCAGCGCGCCGACCCGCACATCTTCCGCCACACCGACGGCTACTACTACCTCACCGCGACCGTCCCCGAGTACGACCGCATCGTGCTGCGCCGCGCCACCACCATCCAGGGCCTGGCGAGCGCCCCCGAGACGGTCATCTGGCGCAAGCACACCAGCGGCGAGATGGGCGCCCACATCTGGGCGCCGGAGATCCACTTCATCAACGGCAAGTGGTACGTCTACTTCGCCGCCGGCCGGGCCGACGACGTCTGGCGGATCCGCATGTACGCGCTCGAAAGCTCCGCGGCCAATCCCCTGACCGGCGCCTGGACCGAACGCGGCCGGATCACCACCCCCTGGGACACCTTCGCCCTGGACGCCACCACCTTCACCGCGAACGGCGTGCGCTACCTGCTCTGGGCCCAGCAGGAGCCGGGCATCGCCACCAACTCCAACCTGTACATCGCCCGCATGGGCGCCAACCCCTGGACGATCACCGGTGCCACCACCCGTCTGACCGTACCCACCCTGGCGTGGGAGACCCGCGGGTTCAAGGTCGCCGAGGGCCCGGCCGTGCTGCAGCGCAACGGGCGGCTCTTCCTCACCTACTCCGCCAGCGCCACCGACGCCAACTACTGCCTGGGCATGCTGACCGCCTCCGCCTCGGCCGACCCGCTGCAGGCCTCCTCCTGGACCAAGAGCGCCAACCCCGTCTTCGCCAGCAACGCCTCGACCGGCCAGTACGGCCCCGGCCACAACTCCTTCACCGTCTCCGAGGACGGGCAGAGCGACATCCTCGTCTACCACGACCGCAACTACCGCGACATCAACGGCGACCCGCTCAACGACCCCAACCGCCGCACCCGCGTCCAGAAGATCTACTGGAGGGCGGACGGCACCCCCGACTTCGGCATCCCCGTCCCCGACGGCGCGACCCCCGTGCGGCTAATGTCCCACGACACGCCGGGCTCGGCGATACGCCACTGGGAGTACCGGGCCCGCCTGGAGGCGAACGTCTCCCCGCTGGCCGATTCCCAGTTCAGGATCGTCACCGGCCTGTCCGGCTCGGGCACCGTGTCGCTGGAGTCCACCAACTTCCCCGGCTACTACCTGCGGCACCGCAACCACGAGGCCTGGGTGGAGCGGAACGACGGCACGAGCCTGTTCAGGGCCGACGCCAGCTTCACCCGCCGCACCGGGCTCGCCGGTTCGGGCACGGTGTCGCTGGAATCGGTCAACTTCCCCGGCTACTACCTGCGCCACCGCGCCGGCCAGGCGTGGGTCGAGCAGAACGACGGCACCACCGCCTTCCGGGGAAACGCCAGCTTCGTCCTCGAGTGAGGCCCGGACGGGAAACACGAACATGAGAAAGAGGGGTGACAGCGGCGCACCCCTCTTTCGGCTCTCTTCCGGGGGCGCCGTCCGGCCGGTGTCAGGGGCTCAGCAGTTTGCACGTTTCACCCCGCGAAGTGGGACTGCCCCTTTTTGGGAACAGATCAGCTTTTTGGGAACAGATCAGCGCATCAGGGGTGTCGACCTCGACATGGTTTCCCGTTGGTCGAGGGGAAGAAGCGCCCAGGCGCGCCGAACCGCACCGCCGTGCGTGCCGGCAGCCGAGTACGTGATCGACCGTGGTCAGGCGTGCCGGGGGCGGACCCGCGCGTCGACGGCGACGGCGGCGAGGGCCAGCTGGCCCGCGGCCAGCGGGGTGACGACGGGAAAGGTCGAACAGATGACCACGGCGACGGCCACCGCCATGATCAGAAGCACGGTGCCGTAGACGTCGGCGCCCGTGGCGGAGCGATAGATCCGGGGCCAGGTCGCTCCGGGGCGCCAGGCCGCGGCCGAACGCAGGGCGAGCGCGCCGATCACCGCGGCCGACAGCGGCAGCAGTACGGCGAGCGTCTCGTGTCCGGGCAGCCCGGCCGTGACGGCCACCCAGTCGGCCAGCAGCACCGTGCCCACCCCGATGGGTACGGCGAAGCCGAGCGGCCCGGTGCGGGTCACGGCCACGAGGCGACGGGCGTAGGGTCGCAGGCCGACCGAGACGTCCCCCCTGTCGCGCAGCAGCGCGCACCCGGCGGTCATCGCGATGAACGCGGTGACCAGGGGCAGCGAGGCCAGAAAGATCAGCACGCCCAGCAGGAGCGACTCCGACAGCAAGGTGAGACGCGAGGTGTTCATGGGGTGGCGTCGCACGGGGTTCATCCCTTGCCCCTCATCTGCCCCTCATCCCTTCAGCCCGGAGGTGGCCATGCCCTGGACCAGGAAGCGCTGGAAGGCGGCGAAGAAGAGCAGGACCGGCAGGAGCGAGATCACCGAGAGGGCGAACATCGGGCCGAAGGAGGCGGCGCTCTCCTGCAGGTCCACGAAGAGCCGCAGGGCGAGCGGCAGGGTGAGGTTGTCGGGTGAGGACAGGTAGATCAGCTGGGTGAAGAAGTCGTTCCAGGTCCAGATGAACGTGAAGATCGCCGTGGTGATCATGGCGGGTTTGATGAGCGGCAGGGTGACGTGGGCGAAGATCCGGATCGGTCCGCATCCGTCGATCCGGGCCGCCTCGTCCAGTTCCCGGGGGAGCTGACGGATGAACTGGACCATCAGGAAGACGAAGAACGCGTCGGTGGCCAGGAACTTGGGCAGTATCAGCGGCCAGAAGGAGTCGACCATGCCGAGCTGCTGGAAGATCGTGTACTGCGGGATCAGCACCACGTGCTGAGGCAGCATGATCGTGGCCAGCATGAAGGCGAACAGGGGGGTGCGCAGCCGGAAGCGCAGCCTGGCGAACGCGTAGGCCGCCAGCGAGCAGGTGAGGACGTTGCCGATCACGGCTCCACCGGCCACGATCGTGGAGTTGAGCAGGAAGCGCCAGGCCGGGGTGCCGGACAGCTCGCCCAGTGCCGAGCCGTAGTTGTCCAAGGTGAAGGACGTGGCCCAGAGCCCGACGCTGGAGGCGATCTCGCCGCCGGGCTTGAAGGAGCTGGCGACCAGCCAGGCGACCGGGTAGAGCATCACGGCGAGCGCGGACAGCACGAGCACGTGCCACAGCAGCCGGCGGGCCGCCGCCCGGCCGGCGGCCGGCGCGGGCCGGGCCGGCGGTGGGGGCGAGGGCGACGGCCGGGGTGCCGGGCAGGTCGTCGTGTGGGTCATCGGTCCTCGCCTCCGTAGTGCACCCAGGACCGCGCGGACCTGAAGATGAGCGCGGTCACCAGGGCGATGCCCAGCAGCAGCACCCACGCCATGGCCGAGGCGTATCCCATCTTGAAGTCGACGAAGCCCTTCTGCCACAGGTAGAGGGTGTAGAAGAGGGTCGAGTCGCCCGGGCCGCCGGTGCCGTTGCTGACCACGAAGGCCGCGTTGAACACCTGGAAGGCACGGATCGTGTCGAGTACCAGGTTGAAGAAGATCACCGGGGAGAGCATCGGCACGGTGACCGACCAGAAGCGTCGCCACCATCCGGCGCCGTCCACCGAGGCGGCGTCGTACAGCTCGCCGGGGATCTGCTTGAGCCCCGCCAGGAAGATCACCATCGGGGCGCCGAACTGCCAGATGCCCAGCAGCACCAGCACCAGCAGCGCCAGGTCGGGGTCGGTGACCCAGCCCCCGGTGCGGATGCCGAAGATCGACAGGACCTGGTCGGCGGCGCCGTCGGCGGAGAACATGGCCCGCCAGACCAGCGCCACCGCGACGCTGGCGCCCAGCAGGGAGGGGGCGTAGAACGCCGAGCGGTACAGGCCCTGCACGCGGCTGGCCCGGTTCAGCAGCATGGCCACGGCCAGGGCCGCCACCAGTTGCACCGGGACCGAGAAGACCACGAACTTCACCGTCGCCCAGACCGCGTTCATGAAGTGCGCGTCCTGGGTGAACAGCCGCGCGTAGTTGTCGAAGCCGACGAACGACGGCGTCGTGAACAGGTCGTAGTCGGTGAAGGACAGATACAGGGAGGCCAGCATGGGGCCGATCGTCAGCAGGACCGCTCCGATCACCCAGGGTGACAGGAACAGGTAGGCGATGCCCGCTCGCTCGCCGTACGCGCTTTCAGCCGGAGCCGGAGGGGCCTTCGGGCGCGTCCGTTCCAGCGTGGGGGTCCGCACGCTCACCGCCTCGCTTCCGGCTTGTGACGGTGTCGGGTTCGCTCCATCGATCACACTTCCTCGACCCGGTGGGACCCCGGACGGGGCCCCACCGTCGGTCATCCTGCGAGAACCTGCTGGGCCTCGGCGAAGTAGCGCTTGGCGGCGTCGGCCGGGGTGGCCTTGTCGTACATCACGTCCTGGTAGTACTTGTCGAACAGGGTGAACAGCGTGCCGGCGCCCTTGGGCGGGGCGGGCGGACCAACTTTGATCTTTTCGGAGATGAGCTGCTCGTAGTCGTAGACCTGCTTCCAGGCGCCGGTCAGGGCCGGCTCGACGGCGGTCCGGTTCTTCGTGTTGGCGGGCAGGCCGCGGGCCATTCCGAGGATCTTGGCGGCGTCGGGGTCGTTGATGAGGAAGTCGGTCAGCTTGAGCGCGGCCTCCTTCTGCTTGGTCCTGGCGAAGACGCTCAGCAGCATGGGCGGCTCGCCGTAGAGGCCGGGGGTGTCGCCCGACTGCGGTGGCGGCGCGAGCTCGTAGTCGTTGTCGTAGGCCTCCCAGGCGTTGGGGGCCACCGTGGAGTCAGGCAGGAACTCCGAGGCAGAAAGCTTGCGCGCCAGCGGCGAACCCGCCGGGTTGACCGCGGTGATCTCGCCGGGGGTGGAGGCGCCCGCCTTGCGGAACCTGGTAGCCATCTCCCACCAGGTGGCGACGTCCTGCTCGGTGTAGCCGATCTTGCCCTCGGGGGTGTAGAGGCCCTTACCCTGCTGCGAGAGCCAGATCTTGAACCAGGACTCGATGCCGCCGAAGTCGCTGGCGCCGTAGACCTTCTTACCGGTCTTGTCGCTGACCTTCTTGGCCGCCTCGAAGTAGTCGTCCCAGCTCCAGCCGAGCTCGGGCTCCTTGGCACCGGCCTCTTTCCACAGCACCGGGTTGTAGACCATCACGACGGCGGTCTGACCGAGCGGCAGGCCGTACAGCTTGTCGCCGAGCGTGCCCAGGCCCATGACCTCCTTCTTGAGGTCGGCGGTCTGGACCTCCTTGCCGACGTGCGGCTGCAGGTCGAGGACGGTGTTGCGCTGGGCGTACTCCTGCAGGTGGCGGTCGCTCATCTGCATGACGTCGGGGGCATTGCCGCCGGCGGTCTCGGTGGCCAGCTTCTGGAAGTAGGCGTCGTAGATGGCGGTGCTGGTGACGACCTTGATGGTGGGGTTCTTCTTCATGAAGAGCTGGACGGCCTCGTTGGTGATCTTGGCTCGCTGGTCACTGCCCCACCAGGCGAAGCGGATCGTGGTTTTGCCGTCCGCAGCCTGGCCGCCGTCACCGCATGCGGTGACGGCGGCCAGCAGGCCGGTCGCGAGCGTTGCGGCCAAGACCTTGCGGATGCGCATTTCGCCTCCAGTATGTAAGCGCTTTCCCTCGCGGCACGACGGTGAGAGGTCCTGATGGATCAGTTCTCGCAGATGATTCCGGCGTCGCCTGCGGCGACCGGGTGCCTGCCCATACCCGCGCAGGCCCCCCTGCCAGGTAGGCCAGGGAGTCGCGCCGCGGCCTGCCGGACACCTTGGCCGGCTCTTCGGCGAAGCTCCAGTGGTCCATGTCCCGGTGGGCGCCGACCATCAGGTTGGTGGTGGCCGGGGCGAGCTCGGTGGGCACTGCTCGGGATTCCAGTCCCCGCCGTAGACGATCACTGATCCTCCTTCACAGCGACTGCTCCGCCGTTGTCCACTCATGTCCATTGGTTTGTTACGTCTGCTTTATGGGGGATTAAAACGTTCTTCTGCATGCCGCACAAGACCCGGTTTTCGTGATGCCCGCCGCGAGAGATGCCCGCGGAAGGCTCACTGTCGTTGGCCGCGCTCCGGCGATGGGCGCCTGAAGTAGACGGCGTCCTCCGTGAGGGCGGTGGCGAGGGTGGTGGAGGGCGGGTCCTGTCCTTTTCGGAGGTTTTCCAATGCGGCCGCCCGGGACCGCGGGCCGGCCGTCTCATGCCGCGGGCCCGCACTGACGCCGACGCGGGCGCCACCGGACCGCCACCGGACCGCCGCCGGACCGCCGCCGGACCGCCGCCGGACCGCCGCCGGAAAGAAGAACGTTTCAACGAACGGCGGGTGGGTGCCTGGCCGCCCGTCCGCCCGGTTCGAGCCTGCGGACCGGGCGGAAGATCCCCCGGCAACGCCTCCTTCGTCCAGGAATGAAGGCCGAGCAAGGAAGCGGCATACCGGGTCGCCGGACGGATCGAAGGCGTCCACGCCCGAGACGCCCGCCCTCCGTCGACCGGCGGATGCGCCCACCTCGTACGTCCGCCTGCCGTGCCGGGCCTCGTACAAGCAGTCTCGGGCCCGTGCGCCGTCCTGCCCGGCCACCAAAGGCGGGGTGCCGGTTCGGCCGCCATCCGCGCCGCCCTGCGAGCCGCCCGCGACCAGGGCGAGAACCTCGTCCTGGTCCTCGACCACGCCGAGTACTACCCCCGGTTCGGCTTCACCCCGGCCTCGGGTCACGCCATCCGGCCCCCGTTCGACGTCTCCGACGAGCACATGATGGCGCTCGTCCTCGATCCCGCGCGTCCGGTCCCCGCCGGCGGCGTTCGGCGTCTAGCCTCCGGACGGCCCTCCCGCCGGCCGGTCACGGCATGGACGCCCGCGCCGGCTCCCCGGTTGTTCGCCGCGTCAGGAGGCGAAGACCTGGGAGTCGTCGGCGAACGCCTTGAACTCCAGGGCGTTGCCCGCCGGGTCGAGCAGGAACATCGTCCACTGCTCGCCGGTCTGCCCCTCGAAGCGGACATAGGGCTCGATGACGAATTCGGTACCCGCCGCGCGCAGCCGTTCGGCGAGCGCGCGGAACTCCGCAATCGTCAGGATCAGGCCGAAGTGCGGCACCGGGACGTCATGGCCGTCGACGGGGTTGTGCACCGGCCGGGCACGGCCGGGTGCCAGGTGCGTGACGAACTGGTGGCCGTGCAGGTTCCAGTCCACCCAGGTGTCCGCGCTGCGGCCCTGTTCCAGGCCCAGCACCTCGCCGTAGAAGTGGCGCGCGGCGGCCAGGTCGTCGACCGGCACGGCCAGATGGAACCTGGGGATCGGGGAGTCGAGAACGGTCATGGGCGTGGGCTGCCTTCCTGGACGCGGGCCCGGTGGACCACCAGGCCCGAAGCGGTTGTCCCAATGGTGACACCAGGACAACGGGGAGAGTCCGCCGGGCAACAGCGGAGGGTGGCTCCAGCGCCCGTCGTCGAGGCGACCTGTCTTCCTGTCGTGCTACCGGCGCACCATCTCGGCGATCCAGATGGGCGCGAACGGAGACGTGCAACCCGGGGAGGTCGGGTAGTCCTTGAGCACCTCCAGGCGCTCACCGATGTCGATGGCACGGGCACGGTGCTCGGCGTGCTCGATCCCGATCTGCGCCAGGCAGTGGTTCATCGCCCACTGCAGGCGATCCGGGGCGTCCTTCATCTCCGCCTCGATGACGTCGAGCAGCCCCGCGAGGTCGAGGACCTCGGGCTTCCTCGCCACGCGTTCGGTGGTCAGCGCCCAGCCGGCACTCGCGACCACCGGATCCGGATCGGCCGTCCAGGCCAGGCGCAGCTCTTCGGAGTGCGGGCTCTTCTTCACCACGTAGTTCACGAGCCAGTCGTGCACCTTGGGCGTGCGCGCCTCGCGCACCATGGCGTCCAGCTCGTCACGCCCGAACGCCTTCGGGCGGCAGATCAGGATCGCCAGCAGTCTCGCCGCGCTGTCGTCCGTCTCCCAGAGCCGGCACGCGAGCTCCTGCTGCGTCTTCAGCCGCTTCGCGAGCGCGCGCAGCTTGCCGAGATTCACACCGTGATCGTCGCCGTGTCTCTCGTTGACCTCGCGAATTCTCGGGTCCGCGAGCTCGGCCAGCTCGGCCATCACCTCGGCCACCATCGTCTCGGCCACCTCAGCCTTCCCTCCATCACGTGCGAGATCCAGCCTACGACGGAAGCCGGCCTCCCGCCGTACCCTCCGGTCCGGCGGCGGGCACCGACACGAGATCCCGCCTCTTCGCACACCCGCGGCGGTTCCCGGCACCCGCCTCAGCCGGTGATCGGGACGTGCTGAAGCGCACGGGCGAGCCGGGCGAGATCGACGCCTTCGAGGTGGTCGAGAAAGTGCCGGCGCACGCTGGCCAGGTTGCTCGGCCACGCCCGTTCCAGGCGGGCGAGGCCGGCCGCGGTGAGGACGGCGCTCCACCCGCGGGCGTCGTACATCACCGGCGCCAACTACCCGGTCGACGGCGGCGCGACCGCCTGGTAGCTCCACCGGGAGGTTGCGCGAACCGGACCGCCGGCTGAAGCGCTCGAACCCCGTGCCCGCTCCCCCGCGGAGGTGATCGGCGACCGGAAAATACCCGGCCGCCGAAACCCGGGAAAATCATCCCAAAGTTCCCTTCAAGCCCAGCAAGACCCCATCAAATTCACATGTACCGTTGATTCAGTACGTCTCATTCGCGCACCCGGTGCGTCCACAAACGACTCGCGCCACCTGCCATCCGGCGGCTCACCACGAATGCCCTTCGCCCCCCACGCATCCCACTGGAAATCGACCGAACCATGCGATGACATGCGCGGCGCGGAGGTCTTGGTTGTGGAGCAATGGTCAAGGCGTGAGGACGAACGGCTGCTCACCGGTGAGGGCCGCTATGTCGCCGACATGGACGTGCCGGGTTGCCTGGACGCCGTGTTCGTCAGGAGCGACGTCGCGCACGGCGTACTGCGCGAGGTGGACTGCTCCGCCGCCTGCGAGGTGCCGGGAGTGGTGGGAGCCTGGTCCGCCGCGGATCTCTCCGAGATGCCGCCGTGCGCGCGGTCGGCCGCCGTGCTGCAGGATCTGCCTCCGGTTCCGTACGTGCTGCTCGCCCAGCTGTCCACGGAGGAGGCCGTGGCCGGCCGGGAGTGGCCGGTGCTGGTGAGGGACCGGGTGCGCTACCCGGGCGAGGCGCTGGCGGTGGTCCTGGGCGAGGACCGCTACCGGGCCGAGGACGGGGCTGCCGAGGTCACCTTCCGGATCGATCCGCTGCCCGCGGTGGTGACGCCGTCCGCCGCCGCGGAAGACTCCGTCCGCCTGTTCGACGGGCTGAGCAACGTCGCCCTGCGGGGAGAGGCCGGGAAGCCGATCGAGGAGTCGGTGTGGCGGGAGGCGGCGGTCGTGGTGGAGGGCCGGTACCGCCAGCAGCTGCTGATGCCCACCCCCATGGAGTGCAGGACGATCCTCGCCGTGCCCGAGGGAGACGTGCTGACGGTGTGGGCAGGCCATCAGGCACCGCACCGGTTGCGCCGGGAACTGGCCGCGCTGCTGGGCCCGCGGGTCGAGCGGGTGCGCGTGGTGGTGCCGGACACCGGGGGCGCGTTCGGGTCGAAGAGCGCGACCTTCCCGGAGTTCATCGCGGTCGCCTTCCTGGCGGTGGGGCTCGGACGTCCCGTCCGGTGGATCGAGGACCGGCTGGAGTCGATGATGGTCGCCACCCGGGGCCGGGGTCAGGACCAGAGGGTCCGGCTCGCCGCCGACGCCGACGGGCGCCTGCTCGCGTACGAGCTGAACATCGACGCCGACATCGGCGCCTACCCCCACCTCGGGGTCGAGCTGCCCATGCAGACCGCCTGGATGGCGACAGGTCCGTACGCCACCCCGCGGGTGCACGCCACCGTCCGTTCGATGCTCACCAACACCATGGTGACCTACCCCTATCGAGGCGCGGGGCGCCCCGAGGCGGCGATCGCGCTGGAGCGGTCGATGGACACGCTGGCCCGCCGGCTGGGAATGGACCCGGCGGAACTGCGGCGGCGCAACTTCATCCCGCCGGAGGACTTCCCCTACAAAACGCCCACCGGGCGGCGCTACGACAGCGGGAACTACGCCGCCGCGCTCGACCTGGCGCTGGAGACCCTCGACTACGACGGATGGCGGGCCGAGCAGGCCCGCCGCCGGGCGGACCCGGAGTCCCTCCCCCTGGGGATCGGCCTGTCCTGCTACGTGGAACGCTCCGGCGGCGAACCAGGGGGGCTGCACGAGTTCGCCGGCCTCGAGGCGCACGAGGACGGCACGGTCACCGCTCGCTGCGGCACGGCCTCCAGCGGCCAGGGCCACGAGACGGTCTTCCCCGCGCTGGTCGCCGGGACCCTCGGTGTGGACGGTGCGCGGGTCCGGCTGGTCGAGGGCGACACCGACGAGCAGCCGGACGGGGTGGGCTCCTTCGCCAGCCGGTCGGCGCAGGTGGCCGGCGCGGCGCTGCGGAACGCCGCCACGCTGCTCGTCGAGGAGGCGCGGACGCGGGCGGCGGCCCTGTGGGAGGTGCCGCAGGAGGAGGTGGCGTGGTCCGGCGGCACCGTGCACACCGTCCACGACGGCTCGGCGGCGATGGACCTGGCCGAGCTGGTGAAGGCGACCGGGCCGATGCGAATGGGCGGCCGGTTCGAGTCGGGCATGGCGTTCCCGTTCGGCGCCCACGCGGCGGTGGCGGAGGTCGATCCGGAGCTCGGCACCGTGCGCGTGCTGCGGCTGGTGGCGGTGGACGACTGCGGGGTGGTGCTCGACCCGGCCGTGGTGCACGGGCAGGCCTTCGGGTCGGCCGTGCAGGGCATCGGCCAGGCGCTGTACGAGAGCATCCCCTTCGGCGAGAACGGCGTGCCCCTGCTCGCCGAGGCGCTGCTGGACTACCTGCTGCCGACGTCCGCCGAGATCCCGCCCATCGAGCTCAGGGACACCCGCACGCCGAGCCCCAGCACGCCGCTGGGCGCCAAAGGGGCGGGAGAGTCGGGCTGCATCGGCACTCCGGCCGCGATCGTCAACGCGGTGGCCGACGCGCTGCGGGTGGCCGACCCCGGCCTGCTGCAGATGCCGCTCACCCCGGACGTGGTGTGGCGGGCGGCCCGCGCCCCGAAACTCCCGGAGGAGGTCCGGTGAAGCCCGCCGCCTTCGACTACGTCGTGCCGCGCACGGTGCGCGAGGCCGTCGACGCCCTCGGTGCCGGGCGGGACGCCCGGATCCTCGCCGGCGGCCAGAGCCTCGTCCTGGAGATGCGCCTGCAGCGCGTCCGCCCCGAGCTGGTGGTCGACATCAACCGCGTCCCCGAGCTCGACCACATGAGCGTCGACGACGGCACGTTGCGGGTCGGCGCCCTGATCCGCCACGCCTCCTTCGAGCGGGAGCGGGCCGTGCCGGGCCCGCTCGGCACCCTGTTCTCCCGCGCCGTCGTCAACGTCGCCCATCCGCCCATCCGCTCCCGCGGCACCCTGGTGGGCAGCCTCGCCTGGGCGCACCCGGCCGCGGAGTGGTGCGCCCTCGCCATCGCCCTCGACGCCGGCATCGAGGTGCACGGCGCCGGCGGCCCACGCGAGATCGCGGCTCGCGACTACTTCCTCGGGCCGTTCCTGACCTCGCGCACGCCGGACGAGCTCATCACCGCCGTACGGTTCCCGCTGCTCGCCGACGACACCGGCGTCGGCTTCGTCGAGCACCGGCGCACGCACTTCTGCTTCGCCCAGGTGGCCGTGGCGGCGACGCTCACCGCACCCGACGGGGTGATCACCGAGGCGAGGATCGGGCTCGTCAACTGCGCCGACCGGCCGGTACGGGCCCGCGCCGCCGAGCAGGCGCTGATCGGCGCCGAGATCACGCCCCCGGCCGGACGCCGGGTGCCCGGCGACCACCCGTTCGCCCGCGCGGGCCGCGTCGCCGCCGAACAGGACGCCGCGCCCCTGCCCGAACCGTACGCCGACGTGGAGTACCGGCGCCAGGCCGTCGCCGTCCTGGTCGGCAGGACCCTGTGCGAGGCGGCGAGGGATCGGCTGTCGCGGACCGGCACGTCCCAAGGAGGCCACCGATGAGGATCACCATCACGGTGAACGGCGAGGAACGCGCGCTCGACGTGGAGCCCCGGCGCGTGCTGGCCGACGTGCTGCGCGAGGACTGCCGCCTCACGGGCACGCACCTGGGCTGCGAGCACGGCGTCTGCGGGGCCTGCACGGTGCTGGTCGACGGCGAGGCCGTCCGGTCGTGCCTCATGCTGGCCGTACAGTGCGACGGCGGCTCGGTGCGCACCGTCGAAGGGCTGTCCGGCCCCGGCGGCGAGCCCCATCCGCTGCAGCGGGCCTTCTCCGCCGAGCACGCCCTGCAGTGCGGTTTCTGCACGCCGGGCTTCCTGATGGTGGCCGCCGGGGCGCTGGAGTCGGACTCCTCCGTCGGCGACGACCCGGAGCGCGTCGCCGCCCTGGTCGGCTCCAACCTCTGCCGGTGCACCGGTTACGAACCCATCTGGCGCGCGATCGCGCGGGCCGCGAGCGAGTGGCCGCAGACCCCGTCCTGAGGTGACCTCCGCCAGATCTGCGGGCGAAGGTGACGATCGAGGAGGGCAAGATGGCCGTGAGAGGACGACGTGGACACCGCCCGGCGGGAGATGACACGGCCGGCGGCGGTGGAGCGCGTCGCCGGCGTCGCCGTCCCGCCGCTCGTGCGGGGACGGTCTTACGGCGAGGGCGTCACGCGCGAGGCGCGGTGCCGCTCAGATCTCCTCGCTCAGCGCGATCGCGGCGGCGGGGCAGACGGCGGCGGCCTCGCGGACCAGGGTGTGCTGGTCCGCACCGGGCTCGGGTTCGAGCAGGACGACGATGCCGTCGTCGTCGCGCTGGTCGAACACCTCCGGCGCGATCAGCACGCACTGGCCGGCGCCGCAGCATTTGTTCTCGTCCACGGTGACCTTCATGGTGACCTTCATCTCGAGTTCCTCTCTACCGGCCGGCCGGGTGGGACGGTGCCCGGTCACCAGCGGACCGGCACCGTGCGCAGGCCGCCGACGGCCAGCCCCTCCACGCGTTCCAGCTCCTCCACCGGGACGGCCAGCTCCAGGGACGGAAGCCTGCGCAGCAGCACCTCGAGCACGACCTGCAGCTCGGTGCGCGCCAGTGACTGGCCCAGGCAGGAGTGGGCGCCCGCGCCGAAGGCCAGGTGCGGGTTCGGGCTGCGGCTCAGGTCCATCTCGGCGGCGGCCTCGAAGACGCTCTCGTCCCGGTTGGCCGCGGCCATGCTGCACACCACGGTGGTGCCGCGGGGCAGGGCCGTACCGCTCACCTCGGTCTCCACGGGCAGGTAGCGCGGCAGGCCGAAGCCGGAGTTGGCGTCGAGCCGCAGCGTCTCCTCCACCGCCGTGCGCACCAGCGAGGGATCGGCGAGCAGCCGCTCCCACCGGCCACGCTCGGCCAGCAGCATGGAGACCATCTTGCCGATCATGTTGGCGGCGGTCTCGTGCCCGGCGACCAGCAGTCCCATGCCGGTGACCAGGATTTGCATGTCGGACAGCCCGCCGTCCTCGGGGCCGCCGGCCGCGATCAGCTCGCTCAGCAGGTCCTCGCCCGGCTCGGCGCGCTTGGCGGCGACGTGCTCGGACATGTACTGGAAGAACTCCACCTGGGCGGCCTCGGTCTCGGCCCTGGTGTAGCGGGTGAGGTTGAGCAGGGTGTCGGACCAGTACGAGAACCGGTCCCGGTCGGCGGCCGGCACGCCGAGCATGTCGCAGATGACGTACACCGGCAGCGGGAAGCCCAGGCCCGCCCTGAGGTCACCGGGGGCGCCGCGCTTGACCATGTCGTCGATGAGCTCCTCGGCGATCCGGGCCATCGAGGGCCGCAGGGCGGCCATCCGCTTGGCGGTGAACCACTTGCCGACCAGTCGCCGCCAGTGCTGGTGCTCCTCGCCCCCGTCGGGGATGATCTGCGCCATCTCGCTGCTGAAGACCCCGCCGCCCTCCGCCGACAGCCGTGCCGCGTCGGGGGCGGTGAGCCGGCGGGTGAAGCGCGGGTCGGCGAGCACCTGCCTGACGTCGGCGTAGCGGGTCAGCAGCGTCGCCCGGTCGCCGCTGGGCAGCTCCACGCGCGCCACCGGGCACGTGCCGCGCAGCTCGGCCCATTTCGCGGGCGGCTCCAGCGCCTTGTCGTTGGGGATCGGGTAGCGCAGGACCTGCTCGTCGGCACTCATGCGTCGTCTCCTTGCGAACGGATGGATCGGCGGGCGCGTACGCGGAGGGGGCGCGGCGGCCCGGCCCGCGTGTGCCCGCATGCGACGAGGTCCTTTCGGTCGTCCTGCGTCGTCACGCTACCCTACATGTGTCGGGAAACCTACATGTGTAGTTTGCCGGTAAAGTGAAGGATGTGGCCACGACCAAGAGCAGCGACACTCCCTCCGGCGACCGGCGCGTGCGCCGCACGCACACGGCCCTGGCACGCGCACTGATCCAGCTCGTCGAGGAGCGGGACCTCTCCCGGATCACCGTCGCCGACGTCGCCGAACGCGCCGGGGTGAGCCGCTCGACCTTCTACGACCACTACCGCGACGTCCACGAGCTCGCCGAGGCCGCCTGCACCGCGATGATCGACGAGCTGATCGGTTCCCTGCCCGCCCCCGGCCCGGAGACGGCGGACCCGGCGCCGGAGGCGACCCAGTCACTGGAGGCGTTCTTCGCCAGCCTCGCCGAGCACGCCGGGCTCTACCGCACCCTGCTGGGGCCGCAGGGCAGCGCGCGCGTCGTCGACCACATCCGCCGCCGCATCGCCGCGGCCGTCTACGGCCGCCTCCACCAGATCACCGCCGGCGATCTGGTCGGATACTCCGGCCCTCCGTCGGACATCCCGCACGACGTCCCGGCCGCGTTCACCGCCGGGGCGCTCATCGGCGTGGCCGCCGACTGGCTCCAGCGCGGATGTCCGTGGCCCCCCGCCGATATGGCTGCCCTGACCTGGCCACTCTTCAGCTCGCTCTACCACCGCGTCGACGCCGGCACGCCCACCTGAGGCCGCCCGTCGCGCCCCTGGAGTCGTCCCGGGGCGAGTCTCGAGCCCGTGCGGGCCGCCGGCGCGTCCGTCGCCGCCCCGTGAAGACCGCCGCCCCGTGAAGACCGCCGCCCCGTGAAGACCGCCGCCCCGTGAAGACCGCCGCCCCGTGGAGGCGGGCGCCCGGTGAAGGCCGCCCGCCTCCACGGGGTGGCCGCCCGGGATCAGCCGAAGTCGAAGAAGATCGTCTCCTTCTCGCCCTGCAGGTGGATGTCGAAGCGGTAGCGGTCCTCCCCCTCCCGCGCGGCCAGCAGCGTGTGCGCGCGCTCGGGCGGCAGCGAGTCGAGAAAGGCGCCGTGGGCGAGGTAGACGCGGGTGTAGAGATGGTGCAACAGGCCGCGGGCGAACACGCACACGCTGATGTAGCCGTTGCCGGGCACGAGCGTGCGCAGCGTCCAGCGGCCGTCGGCGTCGGTGGGCACCCGGCCGAAGCCGGTGAAGTCGACGCCGTGCCTGCCGATGACCGCGCCGGTCACCGGGTCGCGGCGCAGCGTGCCGGGGGCGCCGGTGAGGTCGCCGGACGGGGCGGCCTGCCAGAACTCCAGCAGCGCGTCCGGCACCGGAACGCCCGCGCCGTCGTAGACGCATCCGTGCACGGTGATCCCGCCGGTCGCGATGTCACCGCCGCCGGGGAACGGGAGCGCGTAGCCGTAGAAGGGGCCGACGGTCTGCGAGGGGGTGGGGTTCATCGGCCCTCCTCCGTCCAGGTGGCGGCGGGGCCGTCCAGAACGATGTCCCACCGGTAGCCGAGGGACCACTCGGGGACGGACAGGTCGTGCTCGTAGGCGGCGACCAGGCGCTGCCGGGCTCGCTCGTCGGCGACGGAGTTGAAGATGGGGTCGTAGGCGAACAGCGGGTCGTTCGGGAAGTACATCTGGGTGACCAGGCGCTGGGTGAAGGCGGTGCCGAAGACCGAGAAGTGGATGTGCGCGGGGCGCCAGGCGTTGGTGTGGTTGCGCCACGGGTAGGCGCCGGGCTTGATCGTGGTGAAGGCGTAGCCGCCGTCGTCACCGGTGAGACAGCGGCCGACGCCGGTGAAGTTGGGGTCGAGCGGGGCCGGGTGGTCGTCGCGCTGGTGCGGGTAGCGGCCGGAGGCGTTGGCCTGCCATATCTCCACGAGCTGGCCGCGCACCGGGCGGCCGTCCCTGTCGAGGACACGGCCGTGCACGGTGATGCGCTCGCCCAGCGGCTCGGCGAGGTGCTGCCTGGTCAGGTCGGCGTCGAGCGCGGTGACGTCGGTGACGCCGAAGACCGGCCCGGCCAGCTCGGCCGCTTCCGGGTCCTTGAGCGCGATCAGTGGTTGTTTCGGATGGCGGAGCACGGTGCTGCGGTAGGGGCCGTAGTCGCGGGACGGGTGGTGCGCCTCCCGGCCGTCACCGGCGTTCCGGAGGTCGCGGAGCTCGGCGATCTCGCGGTCGATGTCGGCCTGCGTGAGGGGTGTGGACATGAACTCCTACCTTTCGGGAACGACGGCCGGGCCCTGACCGGCGCCGACGCGCGGGAAGGCGAGACCGGAGCGGGCCGTCCCGGCCACGGCGGAGACGCTCCTCACGCCCTCACCTCCGCGTCCGTACGATCGCGCAGCTCCGCCAGGCTCACTCCGGGGGCGGTCTCCACCAGAGTCAGCCCCTCCCCCGTGACGTCGAGGACGCCGAGGTCGGTGATGATCCGGTGGACGCACTCCTTCCCCGTGAGGGGCAGCGAGCACTCCTCGACGATCTTCGGCGAGCCGTCCTTGGCGACGTGATCCATGATCACGATGACCCTGCGGGCGCCGTGGACCAGGTCCATCGCGCCGCCCATGCCCTTGACGAGCCTGCCGGGGACCATCCAGTTGGCCAGGTCGCCACGGGCCGAGACCTGCATCGCGCCCAGCACCGCCGCGTCGATGTGACCACCGCGGATCATGCCGAACGACAGCGAGGAGTCGAAGAACGACGCGCCGGGGAGCACGGTCACGGTCTCCTTGCCCGCGTTGATCAGGTCGGGGTCGACCGCGTCCGGCGCGGGGTAGGGACCGACGCCGAGGATGCCGTTCTCCGAGTGCAGGATCACGTCCGTGCCCGCCGGCAGGAAGGAGGGGATGCGGGTGGGCAGGCCGATGCCGAGGTTGACGTGGTCACCGTCGCGCAGTTCGGCCGCCGCGCGCGCGACCATCTGGTCACGGCTCCAGCTCATGAGGTGGTCCCCCCTCGCTCCGCGGGCACGGAGGTGGTACGCCGCTCGACGGCCTTGTCGGCGGCCTGCTCCGGGGTGAGCGGCACGACGCGCTGGACGAACACCCCGGGCAGGTGGATCTCGTCGGGGTCGAGCTCGGTCAGCTCCTCGACCTCGGCGATCGTGACCCGCCCGGCCATCGCGGCCAGCGGGTTGAAGTTCCTGGCGGCCTTGCCGAACACGAGGTTGCCGTGCCGGTCTCCCCTGGCCGCCCGCACCAGCGCGAAGTCGGTGGTGATGCCGCGCTCCAGCACATAGGTCCGGCCGTCGAACTCGCGCACCTCCTTGGGCGGCGAGGCGAGCACCACCGAGCCGTCCGGGCCGTGCCGCAACGGCAGCCCGCCGTCGGCGACCGGCGTGCCGACCCCGGCCGGGGTGTAGAAGGCGGGGATGCCGCAGCCGCCCGCGCGCAGCCGCTCGGCCAGGCTGCCCTGCGGGGTGAGCTCCACCTCCAGCTCCCCCGTCAGGTACTGCCGGGCGAACTCCTTGTTGTCGCCGATGTAGGAGGCGGTCACCCGGCCGATCCGGCCCGCCTCCAGCAGGACGCCCAGGCCGCCGCCGTCCACGCCGCAGTTGTTCGACACCACGCCGATCCCGCGCACCCCCGTGTCGTACAGGGCCTGGATCAGCACGTTCGGGATGCCGCTCAGGCCGAACCCGCCCACCGCGAACGACGCGCCGTCGCGCACGTCCGCCAGGGCCTCCGCGGCCGTGGCGATCACCTTGTCTCCGCGCACGGCACTCCGTTCGGCCAGATGTTCGCTCTGCGAACTTTGGTTCATTATCGCGCACTTGAGTATGTGTACCGGCGACCGTCCTGTCAAAGCGCCCTCGTCGGCACGGGAGGCACCGGCCCGCGCTCCAGGAGGGCCGGCCGGCTCCCCGGAACGCGGGCCGGCCGCCGTACCGCGCACGCCGGCCGTGTCAGGCCGCGCCGGTGCGCGCGGCGGTGACGGCCACCGTGGTGTAGGGCATCGTGAAGCCGCCCCCCATCGCGTCGACGGCGGCGCCGGCGCCCTCCAGCACCTCCGCCAGCCTGTCCTGCGGGAGCCGGGTGAGAGCGCCGGAGGTGGGCAGCTGGTCCAGCCACGCGTCCCGGGTGTAGTGACACTCCCAGTCGAACCGCCACTGCTCCGGGTCGCCGAACCCGCCCACCTCCCGGATCCCGTCGGCGGCCCTGGCGAACAGCGCCTGGTATCCCTCCAGGGCGCTTCCCTTCTCCTGGAAGACGAACGGCGAGTCGGGCACCACCCGCCGGTAGACAGCGGCGAAGGCCTCCGCCACGCCGGGCGGAAGCTGGAACACGTGCCAGAACGCCGCCAGCCGCCCACCGGGCCGCAGCACCCGTGCCGCCTTGGCGGCTCCCGCCACCGGGTCCACCCAGTGCCAGGCCGTCCCGGCGACGACCGCGTCGAACATCCGGCCGGCGGGGTCCCAGGCCTCGAACGTCGCCACCTCGACCTCGACCCCGCCGCGCCGCGCGAAGTCGGCCATCCGCGCGTCGGGCTCGACGCCGAGGACCTCGCAGCCGGCCGCCTGGAACTGCCGGGCCTCTATGCCGGTGCCGCAGCCGACGTCGAGGACGCCGGGCCCGGGGCAGGCGGCGACGATCCGGTCCACCATGGCGTCGGGATAGCGGGGCCGGGTGCGGTCGTAGCGTTCGGCGTCCACGCCGAACGACTCCGCCACCTGCCGGTGTCGATGAAGGTCGTTCCCAGGAAGAGGCGCTCCGGGCGGCGGTATAGTGGGCATGCGCCCACGCTAGTGGGCACATGCCCACTCGTCAACGGGCGGGCTCCTCGACCGGGAAGAGGGATGCACGGTGCCGACGGGGGTGGCCATGCGCGACGCGCGCGAGCAGCTGTTCGACGCCGCCGAGCGCGTTCTGCTCAGGGACGGGCCGAACGCGCTGACCAGCCGGGCGGTCACCACGGAGGCCGACTGCGCCAAGGGGGTCCTGCACCGGCACTTCGCCGACTTCGACGCCTTCCTCGCCGAGCTCGTGCTGGACCGCGCCGCCCGGATCGGCCCTCAGGCCGCCGCCCTGTACGACTCCGCCGGGACCGGCACCGTCGCCGGCAACCTCACCGGCGCGCTGACGGAACTGTTCGAGACGGTCGCCGTGGCGATCGTCGGCCTCGTCATCTCCCGGGACGACCTGCGCGCCCGGCTGCGCCGGGCCGGGTCGACCGGCGTCCCGGTCCTGGCGGAGGCCGGGGCCATGCTCGCCTCCTACCTCGCCGCCGAGTGCGAGATGGGCCGCATCGCGGCGGACGCCGACACCGACACGCTCGCGTTCACGCTGGTCGGGGCCGGGCACCTGCTGTACGCCGGCGCGGGGGGCACCCCGCCCGAGGCCGGAGCCGTCCACCGAATCGTGACCACGGTCATCGCCGACGTGGTGCAAAGACGGCTGCTATGAGCCGCCCGCCCGCGCCGGCGACCCGCTGGGAGCGCGGCGCGGCTCACCGTCTCGTCACCGCCTCACGGAGCGGCGCCGGACGCGCGGCCGGCCGTCGTGGTCGAGGGCGGACGTGGACATGGACGTGGACGGGGACGTTCATGGCGTACCGCGGACAAGGCGGTCACAGCCGTGAGACGTGAGCGGAGGGACCGGCCGCCGGGCGGCCGGTCCCTCCGCCTCAGGTCCGCCGGACGCCGATGAGCCGTTGCAGCAGGATGAAGGCGAACAGCAGCAGGCCAATGAAGATCTTGGTCCACCAGGAGCTGAGGGTCCCCTCGAAGCTGATGATCGTCTGGGTCAGGCCGAGCACGAGGATGCCCAGCACGGTACCGAAGAGATAGCCCGAGCCGCCGGTGAGCAGCGTGCCGCCGATGACCACCGCCGCGATGGCGTCCAGTTCCATGCCGACGGCGTGCAGGCCGTACCCGGACAGCATGTAGAAGGACAGCAGGATCCCGCCGAGCGCGGAGCACAGCCCGCTGATCGTGTAGACGGCGATCTTCGTCCGCCCCACCGGAAGACCCATGAGCAGCGCGGACTGCTCGCTGCCGCCGACGGCGTAGACCGTGCGCCCCAGACGCGTGTGGTGCAGCACGTACGCGGCCACCAGCACCACGATCGCGGCGATCACCACGCTCGGCGAGATCCACATCTCGCCGCCCAGGTCGATCCTGGTCTGCGCGAAGGCGGTGAAGATGCCGTCGGTGATCGGAATCGAGTCGGTGCCGATCGTGTAGCACAGCCCGCGGGCCAGGAACATCCCGGCGAGGGTCGCGATGAAGGGCTGAACCTCGAAGTAGTGGATGATCGCCCCCATCCCGAATCCCAGCGTCGCGCCGATGGCCAGCACCAGCACGATCACCACCGGCGCCGGCCAGCCCTGGTTCGTGACGAGACTGGCCGTGACCATCGTGGACAGCGCCACCACCGCGCCCACCGACAGGTCGATGCCGCCGGCGAGGATCACGAACGTCATGCCGACGCCGACGACGAGCAGGAACGCGTTGTCGACGAAGACGTTGAGGATCACCTGCCCGCTGGCGAACCCCTCGTACCGGATGCCGCCGGCCGCGAACATCGCGATGAGCAGGCCCGCGGTCACCATGACCGGGACGTACCTGCGGGGGATCGCGAGCCGCCCGGCCGGGCCGGCCAGGGTGGTGTCCGTCATCTGTTCCTCACCGTCTCTTCCCGTACCTGCTCGCCGGTGGCCGTGCCCGCGAGGGGGCGGCCGGGACCGCCCTCCGGAGCGGGCGGCGGTGCGGGATCGTCCCGCTCCCACTGGAAGATCCTCCGCCGGAAGGCCGGCGACTGCAGCAGGCAAACGATCGTCACCACGAGCGCCTTGAACAGCAGCGTCGTCTCCGGCGGCACGCCGATCGAGTAGATCGTGGTGGTCAGGGTCTGAATGATCAACGCCCCCAGCACGGTGCCGCCGAGGGAGAACCGGCCGCCCGCCAGCGAGGTGCCGCCGATGACGACGGCCAGGATGGCGTCCAGCTCGATCCACAGGCCGGCGTTGTTGCCGTCCGCGCTGGACACGTTGGAACTGATCATCAGTCCCGCGATGCCCGCGCACAGCCCGCAGAAGGTGTAGGTCACGATCAGCACGCCCCGGGAGCGGATCCCGGACAGCCTGCTGGCCTCGGCGTTGCCGCCGACCGCCTCGATGAACATGCCCAGGGCCAGCCTCCGGGTGAGGAAGGCGGTCAGCGCCGTCAGCGCGATCACGATGAGGATGCCGAACGGCAGCGTGAGCCAGTAGCCGCCGCCGACCAGCTTGTACGGGGCACTGTTGATCGTGATGATCTGCCCGTCGGTGATCAGCTGGGCCAGGCCCCGTCCCGCGACCATGAGGATCAGCGTCGCGATGATCGGCTGGATGCCCACGGCGGCCACCAGGAACCCGTTCCAGGCTCCGAGCGCGAGCGCCACCACCAGCGTGACGCCGATCGCCGACAGCACGCCGGCGACGGAGTTCTGGTCGGCCAGGCCGCTGATCTGCATGCAGGCCAGTGCCCCGCCGATCGCCACCACCGAACCGACCGACAGGTCGATGCCGCCGGTGGCGATGACCAGCGTCATGCCCAGCGCGACCAGGATCAGCGGCGCCCCGAAACGGAGGATGTCGATGAGGCTGCCGTAGAGGTGCCCGTCCCTCATCTGCACGTGCAGGAAGTTGTCGGTGAACACCACGTTGAGCACCAGCAGCGCGACCAGGATCACGCCGGGCCAGAGCAGCCGGTGCCGCGCCAGGGCACCGACGCGGTTTTGTACAGAACTCATGCCGGCGCTCCGCTCGCGATCTTCTGCATCAGGATGTCGGTGGTGAGCGCGTCGTCGTTGTCGAGCTGGGCGACCAGCGCGCGGTCGCGTAGCACCCCGACCCGGTGACTGAGCCGCAGGACCTCCTCCAGCTCGGCGGAGATGAACAGCACGGCCATGCCTCCGTCGGACAGTTCGGCGACCAGCCGCTGGATCTCCGCCTTCGCGCCGACGTCGATCCCCCGGGTGGGCTCGTCAAGGATGAGCAACCGGGGCTCCATGATCAGCCAGCGGGCCAGCAGCACCTTCTGCTGGTTGCCGCCGCTGAGGGTGCGGACCGGCTGCTCGGGGTCACCCGGCCGGATGTTCAGGGTGGCGATGTACTTGGCGACCAGCTCGTCCTGCTTGCGCCGGGACAGCGGCCTGCTCCAGCCGCGCGAGGCCTGCAGCGCGAGGACGATGTTCTCCCGCACCGTGAGCTCGTCGACGAGTCCTTCCGCCCGCCGGTTCTCCGAGCAGAAGGCGATCTTCCGGTTCATCGCCGCCCGCGGTGTGCGCAGCGCGATCTGCTTGCCGCCGACCTCCAGCGAGCCGCTGTCGGCGTGGTCGGCACCGAACAACAGCCGCGCCAGCTCGGTGCGGCCGGAGCCGAGCAGGCCGGCCAGCCCGACGACCTCGCCCTGCCTGATGGTCAGGGTGAAGGGGGCGATGGCGCCCGCCCGCCCGAGGTCGCTGGCCTCCACCAGCGGCTCCGCGACCCGGGCGGGCGGCTTCTCGTCGAGTTTCTCCAGGTCGGCCAGCTCCCGCCCGATCATCTTGGCGACCAGGTCGACCTGGGAGAGCTCGCGGGTGAGGTACTCCCCCACGAGCTTCCCGTCGCGCAGGATCGTCATGCGGTCCGACACCTCGTAGATCTGGTCGAGGAAGTGCGAGACGAACAGGATGGCGATGCCCTGCTCCTTCAGCCGGCGCATCACCCGGAACAGCTGGGCCACCTCGCCGGCGTCGAGGCTGGAGGTCGGCTCGTCGAGGATCAGCACCTTGGCGTCGATGTCGATCGCCCTGGCGATCGCGACCATCTGCTGCACGGCCAGCGAGTGCGACGCCAGCGGCGCCGACACGTCGACGCGCAGGTCCAGGCGGCCCATCAGTTCCTTGGCCCGCCGGCGCATCTCCTTCCACCGGATGCGGCCGAACCTGCGCGGTTCCCGGCCCACGAAGATGTTCTCCGCGACCGAGAGGTTCCCGCACAGGTTGACCTCCTGGTAGACCGTGCTGATACCGGCCTGCTGGGCGGCCGACGGGCTGGAGAAGGCGACCGGCTTCCCGGCCAGCTCGATCTCGCCCTCGTCGACGCCGTACACGCCGGTGAGGACTTTGATCAGCGTCGACTTCCCCGCGCCGTTCTCTCCCATCAGCGCGTGCACCTCGCCCGGCAGCAGCCGGAAGCCGACGTCGTCCAGGGCCTTGACGCCGGGGAATCGTTTGCCGATTCCGCTCATCCGTACGATCGGTGCCGGTGCGTCCATGCCGCGCTCCTTTCTTCTTTCCCGGGGTGGGCGGCTCAGTACTGGCGGGTGGGCAGGGCTTCCTTGGCCTGCTCCTGGGTGAAGGTGGTCTCCTCGGTCACCACGCGGGCGGGCACCTGCTCACCGGCGACGACCTTCTTGGCCAGGTCCATCAGCTGGGGGCCGAGCAGCGGGCTGCACTCGACGATGTAGCTGATCTTCCCGTCGGCCAGGGCCTGCATCCCGTCCTTCACCGCGTCGATCGTGATGATCTTGATGTCCTTGCCCGGCACCTTGCCCGCGCCCTCGATCGCCTCGATCGCACCCAGCCCCATGTCGTCGTTGTGCGCGTACAGCACATCGATGTCCGGAGTGGACTTCAAGAACGCCTCCATCACCTCCTTGCCCTTGGCCCGGGTGAAGTCACCGGTCTGCGAAGCGGCGATCTTGAACTTCGGATCGGCCGCGATCACCTCCGCGAACCCCGCCTTGCGGTCGTTGGCCGGCGCCGACCCCGTGGTGCCCTGCAGCTCCACGATGTTCACCGGGTCGGTGGAGTCCTTGTACTCCTCCACCAGCCACTGACCGGCCTTCTTGCCCTCCTCCACGAAGTCCGAGCCCAGGAAGGTCTTGTACAGCGTCTTGTCGGCCGAATCCACCGCCCGGTCGGTGAGGATCACCGGGATCTTGGCGTTCTGCGCCTCCTTCAGCACCGTGTCCCAGCCCGACTCCACCACCGGCGAGAACGCGATGACGTCGACCTTCTGCTGGACGAAGGACCGGATCGCCTTGATCTGGTTCTCCTGCTTCTGCTGGGCGTCGGAGAACTTCAGCTCCACGCCCGCCGTCTTCGCCGACTCCTGCACCGACTTGGTGTTGGCCGTACGCCAGCCGCTTTCCGCGCCGACCTGGGAGAAACCCATGGTGATCTTGCCGTCGTCGGCGACCTTGCCACTGTCGGTGCCGGTGGCCGGCGTGCTCGTGCTACCGCAGCCCGTCATCGCCGTGGCGATGACGCCCGCCAGGACGAACGCTGAGACTTTTCGGAACATGGGGGGTGTCCTTTATGTGAGCGTTAACATTTGGGCGGAAAACCGTGAATTGTGCTGGTCGTCCGATTTGACGGCTACCTCTGCCGAGTACCGTTATCCCGCAGGATGAGCAAGGGCGCGCGCGAGATGTTCACCTGGCGCGCCCGCCGCGCGAACCCGCCACGACAGTGCGCCGGTGCCGCGTCGCCGCGCGGCTCCGCGGTTTCCGGGCGCCCGTCCTCCATGCGCCCGGAGGCTTGTTGAGCATCCAGGCGACCGTCCGGCGCGACACGCTCGCCGACCCGGACGCCTCGGCAGCCACCGGCGGGTGGAGCCCCACACTTGTCTGCACGGCCGCTCCTCATCTTGCGTTGGACAAGACTGTGAACGCTAACAACCATGCCGTCAAGCGATCGCCTTATTACGGTCTAATCACACCGGAAACGTGAAGCCGTGAGCCACCGTGGTCCTCGCGGTCGCCGGCGGCGGCCGGACGGGGGTGTTCGGCGTGGCCACGCCCGCCGGGGCGCGCGGGAGAGGCGGGGCCGGCCGGCGGAAATCCACGCCCGCGTGGCGAGCGGCCTTCGCGCCCGCGATCGGTCCCGGTTGATCTAAGGTGGCACTGTCCTGTCGCATGATCCACTGGTTACGCAGGGTGATCTCCCCGCATGCTTCGACGACCGAGGTCAAGGGGAGAAGATCCATGTCTCGCAGACATGCCGCCACCGCCGGATGCGTCCTGATGGTCACCGCACTCGCCCTCGCCGCCGTTCCGGCCGGCGCCGATCAGCAGAGAACCACCTCCGCCGGGGCGGCCGTTCCGGTCGCGCCGATCGCCCCGAAGTCCTCGGCCGCGCCGGAACCGCCGCCGGGCATGCTGGAGGCCGTCCAACGCGACCTCGGCCTGTCTCCCAAGCAGGCCAGAGCTCGTTTGCTCAACGAGGCCCGCCTGATGCCGATCGCGGCGCGGCTGCAAAGAACGCTCGGTACCCGCTTCGGCGGCGCCTGGCTTCGCCCGAAGACCGCGCACACCCTGATGGTGGCCACCACGGCGATCTCCGACATCCCCACGATCCTCGCCGCGGGGGCCCAGGCCGAGATCGTCGCGAAGTCGCTGGCGGAACTCTCGGAGATCAAGAGGAAACTGGATGACGCACTGCCGTCGCAGCCGCTCATGTCGACCGTGCGCTACGTCGACATCAAGCGCAACAAGGTGGTCGTCCTGAGCCCCGAGCCCGCCCAGGTGCGCAACGTCATCCAGAGCACCGGCGTGGACGAGACCACGACGATCGTGCTGCCCTCCGACGAGGCACCCCTGCCCCTGTACGACCTGGTGGGCGGCACCGCCTACTACATCGACGTCACCAGCCGCTGCTCGATCGGCTTCTCCGTGCTCAAGGGCGGCCAGGAGGGTTTCGTCAGCGCCGGCCACTGCGGCAGGACCGGCGCCACCACCGCCGGCTTCAACCGCGTCACCCAGGGCACCTTCCAGGGATCGGTCTTCCCCGGCAGCGACTACGCCTGGGTCGCGGTCAACGGCAACTGGAGGGGCACTCCGGGGGTGGACAACGGCGAGGGCGGCACCGTGCCCGTCGCCGGTGCCATGGCCGCCGTCGAGGGCGCCTCGGTCTGCCGGGCGGGCTCCACCACCGACTGGCACTGCGGCCTCATCCAGCAGCGCGACGCCAGCGTCACCTACCCGCAGGGCATCGTCTCGGAACTGGTCCGTACCAGCGTCTGCGCCGAACCCGGAGACTCGGGCGGCTCGTTCGTCTCCCTCGACCAAGCCCAGGGCGTCACCTCCGGCGGCTCGGGCGACTGCGCCTCGGGCGGCACGACCTACTTCCAGCCGATCGGCGAAATCCTCACCGTCTACGGCCTGACCCTGCGGACCACCGCGGGTGACCCGCCACCGATCACGGTCACCTGTACCGGCTACCCCAGCACCTACAGCGGCACCCTGGCCGCCGGCCGGTCGGCCTACCAGCCGAGGAACGTCTACTACCGCGCCGGCGTCTCGGGAGTTCACTCCGGTTGCCTGAGCGGCCCCGACGGCACCGACTTCGACCTGTACCTGCAGAAGTGGGACAACAGGAGCGCCTGGCGAACCGTCGCCACCTCCGGCGGCCCCGGCCCGGACGCGCAGATCACCTACACCGGCACGGCCGGCTACTACCGCTACCGGGTGACCGCCACGGCCGGCTCCGGCGCCTACACCATGGCTTTCAGGGCGCCCTGACCCGGCACGCACCTCACCTCCTTCTCCCGCCCGCTCGCCGCGAGGCCTCCGGGCGCACGAGGTAACCGAGCGTGACAGCGCGGTGGTCGGAGTCGTCGGCCACCGCCGGTACGCCGGCGCCGGGAATCCGCGACCGGAACGATCTTTGGGGGGCGAGGTCGCGGACCCGGCCGGCACCGGGTACGCACGCGAGGCAGGCCATGGACGCCAGGCGCGGCAAGCCGGCGGGGAGGGCCATCGGCCTGGGGCGTGGTCCCCCGATAAGGTGAGAAAGGGGCGATGACCATGGCGGATACCGCGCCGACGAACGAATCGGGTGAATCAGAAGATCTCCAACAGGCCACGATGATCTTCGCGGACGTGCGGCCGCGCCTGTTCGGGATCGCGTACCGGATGCTGGGCAGCGTCGGCGAGGCCGAGGACCTGGTGCAGGACGTCTGGCTGCGCTGGCAGACCTGCGACCGCCGCGCGGTGGTCAACCCGGTCGCGTTCCTGGCGACGGTGACCACGCGGCTGGCCATCAACGCCGCCCAGTCCGCGCGGGTCCGCCGCGAGACCTACATCGGCCCGTGGCTTCCCGAACCCGTCGACACCAGCGCGGATCCGTATCTCGGCGCCGAGCGGGACGAGGCTCTGGGGTTCGCGGTCCTGCTCCTCCTGGAGAGACTTTCGCCCAGGGAACGCGCCGCGTACGTGCTGCGGGAGGCGTTCGACTACCCGTACTGGCAGATCGCCGAGATCATCCGGCTCAGTGAGGCGGCGGCCCGCCAGCTGGTCAGCAGGGCTCGCAAACACGTGGTCGCCGAACGTCGCGCGCCGGTGACCGGCGCCGAGCAGCACAGGCTCCTGAGGGCCTTCGTCGCCGCCGCCCGTTCCGGCGACATGGCCACGCTGGAGAAACTCTTCGCGGCGGACGTGATCAGTTACTCCGACGGCGGTGGCGCCGTCCGGGCCTCTCGCATCCCCGTGGTGGGCGCCTTCCGGGTGGCCAAGTACCACAGGGCGTTCGCGAACCGGTTCTGGGCCGGGGTCGAGGTGGAGTGGGCGAGCCTGAACGGGCAGGCGTCCGCCCTGCTGAGCCGCGACGGCGCGGTGTTCGCGGTGGCCACCGTCAACGCCTCGGCCCAGGGCATCGACCAGGTGCTGTGGATGATGAACCCGGCCAAGATCACCACGGTGTCCGCCGCGGGCTGACCCGCCGCCGGGCGCCGCCGGCCCCGGGTCGCGGCCATGGCGGCCCGCCTGAGGGCAGATCGGCGGTGATGCAGGGGACTTTGGTCCCTAACGTCGTCGCGGGGCGGACGGGCAGCCTGGAGGGT
>NZ_JBPXMD010000030.1:0-96538 GCF_051918855.1 Streptosporangium sp. H16 | reverse complement strand
GGTGAGGGGTCGTGCCGTTCGGACACCACGGACACTAGAAACAGTCGACGCTTCCTTCTGCGCAGGAATGCACACTCAGCCCCCAAAGTGCACTATTACGGACTCGCACCCATGGGAGGGGCGACCCACCGTACGGCCAGGAGAGACGCCCGCGCCCCCTTCCGCGCGACGTCCGGCCCCGCCCGAGTCCGCGCGACGTCCGGCCCCGCCCGAGCGGAACGTCTCACGTCTCCGCGGCGAGGTCCATGCGCCAGTCGTTGCACCGTATGGCGTTTCCCGGCGGGTACTCGAAATCGCACTCGGCGACGAATTGGAACCCGGCCTTCCGGCAGATCGCGTTCGACGCGGGATGGTCGACGGAGGGGTACGCGTGGACGTAGCGGTGCCTGCGCTCCGCCCTCGCCCTGGCGATGACGGCCAGGGCCGCCGCGACCGCTATGCCCCTGCCCTGGAACTCCGGCAAAACGCTCCAGCCGGTCTCGTACACGGTCTCGCCCCGCCAGGCGCGTTCCCAGTATCCGATGCTGCCGACCCGCTGGAGCCCGGGGAGCAGGACGACGCTGAACATCCGGCCGGTCTCCTTCCCCGCGATGTCGACATACCGTCTGTGCCGGTCGAGGAGTTTCTCCTCGGTCTCCGGGCCTCCCAGGTGATCGGTCATCTCCGGCGCGTTGATGCGCCGCAGCAGGTCGAGATCGGTCTCCGCCCACGGGTCGAGCCGTATCGGCGGTGCGTTCCCTCGATCTGACATCCGTCTCTCCACCTTCGGCCGCTCACGTTCGGAACAGGCGGATTCTGCCAGGGGGCACCGACAATCGGTCCCGGCGCGTGCCCGGCCGGCGGTGGGATCACGGTGGGATCACGTGGAATCGGGGCCCCGGCCCGGCCGGGCCGTTCATCAGGTTCTTCCTAGAACCCATGAACGGCTCATCAGCGGGCAAAGGGGTGTGACGCCGTGTCCGGCCTGGCCGATCGTTGACAACCGGCCGGGTGGTTGGCGACGGTGAACTACCGCGATCGAGCCGTGACGGGAGGGACGAGAGCTTGGGCGACGTCGAGCGAGAAGACCCGGCCTCCACCCCCAGGCAGGTCAGGGCCCTCTTCCAGAGGGCGGGTCGCCTCCGGTCCCACACGCGTACGCTGCTCGCCGATGACGCGCGGGCGCGCGCCGACGCCCAGCGGGCGCTGGCCTCCATGCGTACGCGCCTGGCACGCGAGGAGCTGGGGTCGATTCCCCTGACGCGCCTGAAGGACGTCACCGTGGGGCGGCTTCGGATCAGGGCCCTCGAACAGGCCGGCTACCAGACGATCCTCGACATCCTGGACACCACGCCGTACGCGCTCCAACTGCTCCCCGGGGTCGGGGCGTGGAACGCGAGACAGGCGCACGCCGCCGCCGAGCAGATCGCCAAGGCGGTGGAGGAGACGGTGGCGCTGCGGATCGACGTCGACCGGCAGGACGACGAGACCACGGACCTGCTGATCGCGCTGAACCGGCTGGTGAACGCCGGCCCCGACCTGCCGCGCGCGAGCGGCGCAGCGCGGAGGATCGAGCGGACGCTGGCCTCGCTCCTGCCCGCCGCGCAACCCGCTCGCGGGTGGTTGCGGATGCTGCTCGCGGGCCAGGGAGGTCGTCGCCGTGCGCAGGAGGCCGTCGCGCGGATCGAGGACGTGATCGCGGAGGCGAACGCGTCCGGCACGGCGCTGCTCTTCGGCCAGGCCTCCGTGGACCTGCTGCGCCCGCCGGTCTCCGGCATCGAGGCGTGGGTCGACTTCGAGCTCCGCGCGTCCGAGTACTACAACCTGCTCGCCGAGCTCGCGGCCACGGAACCCGACCGTGTCGCCTCGGAGGGCTTCCTGCCCGACGACATCTCCGCGCGGGTCAAGGCCCAGGACCTCGACGACACCCACCGCCGGGTCTCCCTGCGCGGCTACCAGTCGTTCGGCGCCCGCTTCGCCCTCGCCCAGCGGCGGGTGATCCTGGGTGACGAGATGGGCCTGGGCAAGACCATCGAGGCCGTCGCCGCCCTCGCGCACCTCTGGGCGCGCGGCGAGAGGCACTTCCTGGTGGCCTGCCCGGCCAGCGTCCTGATCAACTGGGTACGCGAGATCGAGGCCCGCAGCACGCTGCGGGCCTACTCCCTGCGCGGCGGCGACCGGACCGCCGCCCTGGCGGAATGGATCCGCACCGGTGGCGTCGCCGTGACCACCATCGACACCCTGCACCGGCTGGAGGTCCCCGGCGACGTCGCGCTCGGGATGCTCGTGGTCGACGAGGCGCACTACGTCAAGAACCCGGCCGCCCGGCGTTCCCAGGCCGTCGCCCGGTGGTGCGGCCGTACCGACCGGGTGCTCTTCATGACCGGGACTCCGATGGAGAACCGCGTCGAGGAGTTCCGCAACCTGATCGGCTACCTCAGGCCCGATCTGCTCCCGGGCATCCGGAACGGCGACACCGCGGCGCTGGCGACGGTGGCGGGGGCGGGGGCCGCGAGAGGGCAGGCCTTCCGCAGGGCCGTGGCACCGGTCTACCTGCGCCGCAACCAGGAGGACGTGCTCACCGAGCTGCCCGACCTCGTCCACGTGGACGAGTGGGAGGAGTTCAGCCCGGCGGACCTCACCGCCTACCGCAAGGCCGTGGCCGACGGGAACTTCATGGCGATGCGCCGTGCCGCCTACGTCGCGCCGGAGACGTCGGCCAAGCTCCAGAGGCTGCTGGAACTCGTCGACGAGGCGGCGGGCAACGATCTCAAGGTCGTGGTCTTCTCCTACTTCCGCGACGTCATGACCGCCGTCCACGAAGCTCTCGGCGGCACCGGCGCCCCGGGATCCCCCGGTGACCCCGGCGGCCGGGTCCACGGGCCGATCTCGGGCGACCTCGGCACCGCCCGCCGGCAGCAGGTCATCGACGAGTTCACGGCGGCCCCCGGCCATGCCGTGCTGCTCAGCCAGATCCAGGCAGGCGGGATCGGCGTCAACCTGCAGGCCGCCTCGGTGGTCATCATCTGCGAGCCCCAGGTCAAGCCGACCATGGAGAGCCAGGCCGTGGCCCGTGCCCACCGCATGGGGCAGGTCCGCAAGGTCCAGGTGCACCGCCTCCTGACGGCCGACAGCGTCGACCAGCGCATGCTCGACATCCTCCGCGGCAAGGTCGGGCTCTTCGACACCTACGCCCGCCGCAGCGACCTGGCCGAGTCCACCCCCGACGCGGTCGACATCTCGGAACAGACCCTGGCCCGCCAGATCGTCGAGGAGGAACAGCGGCGCCTCGCGACGTCACGTCCGTCGCGGCCCTCGCACGCCTGAGGGGATCGCGGCCCCGCCGGACACCGGACATCGGAGCGGCCGGCCCCTGTGGCGCGGAACGGGAATCGTACGGCCCAAAAAGGGAACCGTATGGCATGGAACGCGAACCGTACGGCGTGAAAAGAGAATCGTGCGCTCCCGAACGATTTCGAACCTCGAACGTTCGCGATCGGTGAGGCAGTGTCGTACCCGTCCGGGGCGGCGGTCCCGCCCGGGACGTCGACCCCCCCAGACGTCGGACCGTCCGAGGAGCCGGATCCTCCCAGGAGCCGGACCGTCTCAGGACCTGGCGAAGGCCAGCAGGTCGGCGTTGAACTCGTCCTTGTAGGCGCCGACCAGGCCGTGTGGCCTGCCCGGGTAGACCTTCAGGGTGGCACCCTTGACCAGTTCGGCCGACTTCGGGCCGGCGGCGACGATGGGCACGATCTGGTCGGCGTCGCCGTGCGCGATGAGGGTCGGGATGTCGAAGCGCCGGAGGTCCTCGGTGAAGTCGGTCTCGGAGAAGGCCTTGACGCAGTCGTACGCCCCCTTGAGGCCCACCTGCATGCTCCACATCCAGAAGGCGTCCCTCGCCCCCTCCGACACCTCCGCGCCGGGCCGGTTGAAGCCGTAGAAGGGCATGCTGAGGTCCCTGTAGAACTGCGAGCGGTCGCCCGCGACCCCCGCGCGGATGTCGTCGAACACCTCGATCGGCAGGCCCTCGGGATTGGCGTCGGTCTTCAGCATGAGCGGCGGGATTGCGCCCAGCAGAACGGCCTTGGCGACGCGGGAGGTGCCGTGCCGGCCGATGTAGCGGGTGACCTCGCCACCGCCGGTGGAGTGCCCGACCAGAATCGCCTCGCGCAGGTCGAGGGTTTCGATCAGCCGGGCCAGGTCGTCGGCGTAGGTGTCCATGTCGTTGCCGCTCCAGGGCTGGCCGGAACGGCCGTGCCCCCGGCGGTCGTGCGCGACGGCCCGGAAACCGTGGTCCGCGACCAGCTTCAGCTGGTCGTCCCAGACGTCGGCGTTGAGCGGCCAGCCGTGGCTGAAGACGACCGGCTGCCCGCTGCCCCAGTCCTTGTAGAAGATCTCGGTACCGTCAGCGGTGGTGACGAAGGCCATGTCAGTTCCTCATCGAGGTGGTGTGCGAGCTGGACATACCTCGACGTTAGGTCAGCGGGTGGCACCCGCCATCGGCCAGATGAGCGCATCGCGCGAACTTCATGCTGCATTGACGAAACCATGGCTTCATGAGGAGATTCGGTGGTTTCCGGGATCTTTGAGCGCGTCGCGCAGGGCTGAGCGCGAGGTGACGCCGTAGCGCAGATGGGTGACAGTTCCGGTGACGGGTTTCCCCACCGGGATCAGTTCGGCCCGATCCTCGGCGAACGTTCGCCGCCTACGCCGAGCAGTACGTGGCCCCCTGATCCGCGCCACCGGGCGAGTCCTAGGATCCGCCCGGCGCGGGCTCCCTTACCGATGACCTGGCCAGCCGCCTGCCGAGACGTTGAGCGGGGGCCTCGATCAGGCGGTGGGTCAGGTAGCAGAGCGGCACCAGGGCGAGGAAGAACAGCGGGAGGTTCGGACTGATCCGCAGCAGGAGCGGGTGCAGCAGGTAGAGGGAGAAGCTGATCACCCCGAGGTGGGCGAGCCACCGGGGAAACGACCTGCGCCGCAGCGCGAACCCGGCCGCGAAGAAACCCGCGGCCAGCAGAATCGCCGGCGCCCAGCCGGGATCGTCCTTGGCGAGGACCCCGCAGGCCAGGACCGTCAGCACGGTGGCGACGGCGGTACGCCACCGGATGGTCCCCCGCTCGGCGCGGTACACGGCCGTACCGGCGAACATCATGGCCAGGATGATCAGGCCCTGCCACGCGCCGATCCGGCTGCCCAGGACCACCAGCGCCAGCCCGAGGAGACCGCCCGCCACCGCGGCGGCCGTACGCGTCCCGCCCCCCGCCCGCGCCGACACCACCACGACCGCGGCCACCGCGACCCCGAGAAGCGCCGCGACCAGGTCGGCGCGGCCACCGATGACCGGCCCCGGCAGCAGGAGGCCCAGGAGTACGGCCGACAGCGCCAGGACGACCGCGGTCGCGGCCGACCGGTGCGCCCGCCCCGTGGCGAACAACCCGACCGCCAGCAGGTAGAACGCCATCTCGTACGAGAGCGTCCACATCACGTCGATGACGGCGGGCACGCCGAGCAGTTCCTGCAGCATCGTCACGTTCCCGAGGACGACCAGGGGCAGCGGACGCGTGCTCAGGCCCGGGTGGAGGACGAACGCCCCGGCGTACGCGAGAAGGAGCGCCAGGCCGAGCGCGGCGAGCAGCAGGGGGAGAAGGCGGAAGGCGCGGCCGATCCAGAAGACCCGCAGGTCACCGCGCCGCTCCAGGGAGGCGGGGATGATATAGCCGCTGACCAGGAAGAACACGAAGACGCCCCAGGTGCCGACGTCGATCCTGCGGTCCACCTCCGCCCAGAGGCCCGGGATGAAGGTCCAGCCGGAGTGGTGCAGCGCGACGGCCAGCGCGGCGGGTCCGCGCAGGGCGTCCAACCAGGCCAGCCGCGAGGGGATCGGGGCCATTCGCCCGACTTTAGACGATGGGCATGGTTGCCCGGATATCACCTGGCCTGCGACCTCACCACAGCCCCGAGCCCGCCCGCCACCCGGACCGCGACCTCACCGCAACCGGGAGAGGACCAGCCGGGCGACGTCCTCAGCGCACCGGGTCGCGAGGGTTGACGCGGGCGACGAAGAGCGGGTCGACCGGTGTGAAGGGGAACCGGGGGAGGTCACGCTCGGGCATGCCGAAGCTCGCGGCGAGAACCTCGCGGGAGAACGCCGACGCGCTGGCCCGGTAGCCGATGTCGGCGGGCATGGCCTGGTCGAAGAAGATGAGGAAGTGGATGTCGTCCTCGCCGAGGACCTCGATGTGATGCGGGAAGGCGCGCGGCACGAAGTACACGTCACCGGGGCCGAGCACGTACTCGTCGAGGGTGCCGTCGGGGTCCAGGACACGCATGCGGGCGTGCCCCTTCTCCACGTATCCCATCTCGGCGGTGACGGGATGCCAGTGCGGTTCGCGCATCCCGCTCTCCTTGACGCGCAGGGAGTACATGGAGATGTCCTCCAGGGCGGCCCAGTACTGGCTACGGGCGAGTCGGGCGCTGCCGTAGGCGTAGGACAGCGGCGGGTGCTGGCCCTCGAGGTCGAACAGGTGGGCGTTGGGCAGGCCGGCCGTGGCCGGGATGTCCGGGGCTCCGGTACGGCGGACGATCTGCTGGGCCGGGGACCGGTCGAGGGCGGCGAACGCCGAGGCGGGCAGGTCGTAGGTGTTCCCGAGCACCGCGTCGGTCATGGCGCTGAAACTGTCGTGCAGCGAGAAGTGCCGGGGGCGTTCGTCGCGCAGCGCGAGAACGAACTCGGCGCGGTCGTCCCCGACGTTCTCCAGGTGGTAAACCGCGCCCGACTCGACGTGGTACATCTGACCTGCGGCGATGACGAACGAGGAGAAGACGTCCGCGTTCCCGAGGATCGACACCAGGACCGTGCCGGAGAGGCAGTAACCGATCTGGTTGGCGTTGACGTTCCACTGCGGCTCGCGGATCGCGCCGGGTTCCAGGGTGACGTGCTTGATCGAGAGCCCGCTGAGGATGAGCATCGCGCCGGCGTCGACCAGGGTGACCGATCCGAGCTCGCTCTCGAACGCGGGTGACGCGGTCGCCAGGGATGTGACGTGGCGTGAGGTGCTGGTCATGACGTCCCCTTCGTTGTCGCGACCCTCGTGGTCACGGTCGAAGAACGGTCGAAGAACGTACGCCGCCCTCGAACTCCGGCCTGGGTCACATGGTCACGTCCACACTGATGGTGTACGCCTGTTTCTGCAGGTTAAGCAGCAGGGACCCGCTGTGTCGGGCCCTGCTGCGGCGTGTCGCCGACATCACTCACATATGACTTCCTCCATGTGGCGGCCGGCGTCGGGCGGCTCGCTGCCGGGCACGCCGCACGGCGACGTGCCGCGAGATGTCTCCGCCGGAACCGCCCGCCGGTAGCGGTCGGCCAGCACGCGGATCTGCGCGACGAGTTCGGGCGGCTCGGTGACCTCGAAGTCGGCGTCGAGCATGCCGAGGTATCCGGCCAGCATCTGCGGCGTGTCCGAGCCGACCTCGGCCACGCAGGCGTCGTCGCCCAGAGGTTCCACCGGAACGCCGGGCGGCAGCCGGTCGCGCACGTGCTCGGCCGGTGCGCGCACCGTCACCCGCGCCCGGCACCGCCAGGGCGCGGTGGCCAGGCCGGCGGCGACGTGGCCGGCGAGGTCACCGCCGGGATCCTCGCGCGGGGCGAACCGCGGGCCGTTCGGGGTCCGCAACCGCATCCGGTCCACCCGGAACGTGCGCCAGTCGGACCTCGCGACGTCCCACCCGACCAGGTACCAGCGGCCTCGGCTGTGCGCGAGCCGGTGCGGCTCGACCTCGCGGCGGCCGGCCGACCCGTCGTGGCCGGTGTAGTCGAACCGGAGCCGCTCGTGGTCGCGGGAGGCCGCCGCGATCGCGGTGAGCGTGGCGGCGTCCACGCTGGGGCCGGCGTGCGGAAGCGGGACGAGGTACGCGCGCAGGCCGTTGACACGACGGCGAAGCCGCGACGGCAGCACCTGTTCGAGCTTGGTCAGGGCACGCAGCGCCGCCTCCTCGATGCCGGTGACCGCGCCCTGCGTGGCGCCCACGCGCAGCCCGACGGCGACGGCGACCGCTTCTTCGTCGTCGAGCAGCAGCGGCGGCAACGTCGCGCCGGCCCCGAGCCGGTAACCGCCGGTGACGCCCCTGATCCCGTGGACCGGATAGCCGAGGTCGCGCAGGCGCTCCACGTCGTTGCGCACGGTCCGCGTGGTGACGTCGAGGCGCTCGGCCAGCTCCGGCCCGGTCCAGTCGCGTGGCGCCTGCAACAAGGAGAGCAGCCGCAGTAGTCGTTGTGCCGTGTCCAGCATGTTTCAAGTCTGCCCGAATACAGGAACGGAGCTTTCCTGTATCGCTCCTACGTTTCTCGCCATGGACAACAACACCGGCATCCGCCCGTTCCACGTCGACATCCCGCAGGCCGAGCTGGACGACCTGCGCGATCGCCTCACCCGCGCCCGCTGGCCCCGGCAGATCTCCGGAACCGGCTGGGAGCGCGGCGTTCCCGTCGATTACCTCAGGGAACTGGCCGGCTACTGGACGAACGGCTTCGACTGGCGCGCGCAGGAGAAGACGCTGAACGAGCACCCGCAGTTCGTGACGACGATCGACGGCCAGGACATCCACTTCCTGCACGTCCGCTCGCCCGAGCCGGACGCGCTGCCGCTGATCCTGTGCCACGGCTGGCCGGGCTCGTTCGTGGACTTCCTGGACGTGATCGGGCCGCTGACCGACCCCCGCGCGCACGGCGGTGACCCGGCGGACGCCTTCCACGTCGTGATCCCTTCGCTGCCCGGCTTCGGGTTCTCCAACCCGGTGCGGGAACCGGGCTGGGGCAACCTGTTCCGGGTGGCCGCCGCGTTCGGGGAACTGATGAGCCGGCTCGGCTACCAGCGGTTCGCCGCGCAGGGCGGGGACGTCGGCGGCGGCGTGACCACGCTGCTGCCCATGGCCGCCCCCGGCCGCGTGGTCGCCACCCACCTCAACGGTCCTTCGCCGTACCCGTTCGGCCCGCCCATCAAGCCGGACGGCCTGTCCGGCGCGGACCGGGCGCGCGCCGAGCGATTCAACGCCGCCCGCCAGGACGGCCTCGGCTATCTGCACCTGCAGTCCACCCGGCCGCAGACCCTGGCCTACTCGCTGACCGACTCGCCGATCGGGCAGCTGGCGTGGATCGCGGAGAAGTTCAAGGAGTGGACCGACCCGGCCGCCGAACTGCCCGAGCACGCGGTGGACCGCGACCGGCTGCTCACCAACGTGAGCCTGTACTGGTTCACCGGCTCCGGCGCGTCCTCGGCCGACATCCTCTACGAAGGTATGCAGGCCTACCGCGAGATCGCCGCCACGCAGTCCGGCGACGACCAGGCCGGGTGGCCGTCCGCGCCGGCGCCGCCGCAGGGGATCGCGGTGTTCGCGGCGGACATGACGATCCGCGCACTCACCGACCCGGCGAACACCGTCGACCACTGGTCGGAGTTCGACCGAGGTGGCCACTTCCCGGCGATGGAGACGCCCGACCTGCTCGTCGGCGACCTGCGTGAGTTCTTCCGCGTCGCGCGGTGATCCCGGCGGCGGGTCCACCGTTCGGCGGGAAGCGGGAAGCGGGAAGCGGGAAGAATCGCGTCATGACTTTCACAGCACCGCCGAAGACCGCCGCCTGGCGACATCTCGACGCGCGGGAAGGGTTCGAGGTGGCCTACTTCCAGCCTTCGGACGACGGCCTTCGCATCGAGGGGTGCACGACGGCGGTCGAGGAGGGCCAGACCTGGATCGTCGGCTATGCCATCGAGCTGGACGCCTCCTGGACCACGCGAAGCGCGCGGATCACGGGACGCTCGGCCTCGGGAACCCGGCAGACCGTGCTGGAGGCCGACGGCGCGGGCCACTGGCGCGTCGACGGCACACCGGCTCCCCACCTGGACGGCTGCCTGGACGTCGATCTGGAGTCCTCGGCGATGACCAACACCTTCCCCGTGCATCGGATGGGCCTCCGCGCCGGCGACCGGTCGGCCGCCCCCGCCGCCTACGTACGCGCCACCGATCTCGCCGTCGAACGGCTCGAACAGGACTACGTCCGCGTCGCCGACGAGGACTCCCGGCAGCGCTACGACTACAGCGCCCCGGTCTTCGACTTCGCGTGCCGCCTGGTCTACGACGAGTCCGGCCTCGTGCTCGACTACCCCGAGATCGCCGTACGCGTGGCGTGACCTCCCCAAGCGTGGCGGCCCGGGAGGACGCTCCCGGGCCGCCGCGCCGTTTCAGCGGCCGGGCGGGTGACCGGCGTTCAGGCTGAGCGCGATCTGCACCTGGCGAACCAGTACCGTGACCAGCCGCTCGGGTGAGGCACGGATGAGCACGCATCTGATGCCCGCCTTCACCTCCCGATCGGTGAGCGGCCGACGCCGCAGGGCGGTCCAGCGGCGCAGAAGAGAGTCGTGGACGATGTGCCACTCGGGGAAGGTCTGCTCAAGTGCGGCGCGCTGGCGCTCCTCGGGTGCACTCACGATGACGGCGACCTGGAGCGCTCTCATGGCGATCATCCCAGCACGCTCCGGCACGGGTGAGGCGAGGGGAGAGGGACGGGAGCGGGGGCCAGGCTTTCGCGGTACTGCCTGGTGGCGTGGGATCGGCGCCCGATCACGGCGTCACCCGCGTCGCCCGCCCGGCCGCCTCCCGGGCGATGGCCTCGTGCCGATCGAGCTCGGCGCGCAGATCGTCGAGAGTGTCGGCGTCGACCGTACGATCCGCGGCCGCGTCCGACTCGGCGTCGGTGAACGGAAGGACGCGGGAGGCCCACAGCCGTCCCCTGTCGCTGAGAATCACGCGCCAGCCGGGAATGGTCGGTTTGGGCGTTGTGGATCTAGCATCTGCCATGGATCGGACCTCCGCAGTCCGCTCTAGGACCCGTCCGGACGTGTGCAGCGTCGGGCGGGTCCGCCTTATGAGGTGGGGAAGAATCTGGTCTGTGTCGTACGGCTCGGGCGGCCGGGGTATCGGTGGAGCGACCTTGACCTCGTCAGGACCGCAGGCGACCGAGCGCGCACCGCCGCGAGCGGGACGTCGGCGGTCGTCGCGCCGGGGCGGCGCGAAGGCAGCGGGCCGCGATCGCCGAGGCCGGAGGGGCCGAGGCATCCGCCGGGGCAGCGGCGTCGGCGCGTCGGGAACGGGGATCGGCTCTGCACGCCGCTGGGCGGGCACCAGCGGGATCACCTCGGCGGGAGCCACGGCGACGGGCGGCTCGAAACCGGGCAGGCGAGCCGGTCCGGTACGGCGCCGAACCTCCAGGCGCGCGGTGATCAGCTCGCCCGACGGCTGCTCGTACTCGTGATCAGCGATGTGACCTGGGCAACCGTGGGCGTATGGCGCGTGCCCGCAGAAGGCACAGCCCATCGGCATCGGCGCACTGTCGGCGAAGCAGCCGCAGCCGCTCGCCCTGGTCCGGTCGAGAACCGGAGCACTAGGGTTGTTCACGGATCGGGACTCACTTCCTGATCAAGAGCCCGGTACGGCGTTGCGAGCGCCTGCCGGGCTCGTCCTATCTAGGGCGAAGTCGCCAAAATGATGCGTTATGGCTGGTCAACGAATAGTGCTAGCTCTATCGAAGGATGAGGGTGGCATTCTGTCAATAGAGGTGGCACTATTTGTTGAGATTAGATGCTGTCGAGGCGGCGCTAGCCTTGTTCGGCGACCGAGGTGAGGAGTCGTATGAGCATCGGATACCGGGAGTTGGCCAGCGTGCTGCGCTCTCGCATCGAGGACGGCACATACCCACATGACGCGACCGGCACCTTGCCCAAGCACCAGGAACTCGCGGACGAGTTCACCGTTAACGTCAAGACGATCCGCCAAGCGGTCCGCCTCCTCGAAGCCGAGGGTCTCGTCACGGTGGTACGGCGCAGGGGGACGGTGATTCGCCGTCAGCCCGCGATGAAACGACTGGGTGCGGAGCGGTACGCCAAGAGCAAGTGGAAGTTCGGCCTCGTGGCTTTCGCAGCGGACAGAGAAGCCTCAGGACGCGCCTGGGCGCCCGGCGATCAGAGCAATCGTGTTCGTCTGGTGGAGGCGGATCCCGAGGTCGCCGCTGCGCTCGGACTGCCTGTCGGAGCACCCGTTTACGAGCGAGCACGCCTGGTGAGAGAAGAGGGCGTACCCACACACGCTCTCACCAGCTTCTATCGCCCTGACCACGTGGAAGGCACTCCCCTGGTCGATCCCGCTCCGGGACCCGCAGGCCATGGCGGAGGCTTCGCGGTGCTGACCGTTCAGGGTCTCGAACCGGACGCCATCACCGAGTCCCTTCACGCTCGCATGCCGACACCTGATGAGGCGCGAGAATTACAGCTTCCCGTAGGCGAACCTGTGGTGGTGCTCAGGCGCATGACCGCCACGCGGGACGGACAGGTCGTGGAATTCGCTCGCGGTGTCCATGCGGCCACGCGCTTCGAATGGTCTTACAATTTCAAGATCCCAGAATAGGCCGGACGTGGAAGCTCTACCTGCAAACATTCTGGAAGATCTCGAAATCCTGTGGGACTACCACAACATGCATCACGAACCACGGCATTCCGATATCGGGATCGGGCTTGGGAGCCATGACGTAGGAGTAGCGGTCTTCGCGGCCGAACTCTTCAGGAAGGGATTTTTCCCGCGCGTCGTCTTCACCGGCGCCAACGCGCCGACGACGATTGAACGATTCCCTCGTGGCGAAGCGGTGCACTATCGGGAAGAGGCCGTCAAGCTGGGCGTTCCCGCAGACAGGATCCTCGTCGAGACGAGAGCGACCAACACGGGACAGAACATCGAGTTCACCCGTACGTTGCTTGCGGGTCACGGCATAAGCGTCTTGTCTGTCACCCTTGTTTCGCGCCCCTACCAGCAGAGACGAGCGTACGCGACCTGCAAGAAGCTGTGGCCCGAGGTGGAGGTCACGTGCGCGTCCGCATCCTTGCCGCTGGCGGATTACATCGACGCGATCGGGGATGCGAACCGGGTCGCAAACATGATCGTCGGCGACACTCAGCGCATCACCAAGTATGCCGAACTAGGGTTTGCCATACCGCAAGAAATGTCTGCCGAAGTACGGCACGCATACGATCGTCTTGTCGCAGCAGGCTACACAAGCAGGCTGATATAACCAGTCCGACTGCTATCCGTCCTGTGCCTTCAGCGCCTCAACCCTCGCACGTGCCACTTCGGGAGTCACCACCATCGCGACCACTTCCCCGTCCTTGGTGAGTGGGACGGGACCGATTTCCCGTGCTTGTTCGGCGAGCATGTCCAGCGTCCCCACGAGTAGCGTCGCATCCGCGTACTCGTGACCTTCCTTCGGCTGCCTCGTGCGCTCACCATAGAGGCTTACCGCCCACCGGCCGGTGGGCGGGCACCACGGATCGCACGGTAGGTGGAAGGTGTCACGATTTCCTGCGAGGCCCATGGGATGGTTCCCTGGAGAAAGCCCTGACGCGTCGCAAGCGATGATCGCCACGGCCATGAAGGAGTAGCCATGTCCTCTGACCTGCTCGGCGCCGAGTTCCGCAAGTCCAGTTACAGCAACAGTGGGGACGCCTGCGTCGAAGTGGCGACGAACCTGCCGGGGCTCGTCGCCGTTCGCGACAGCAAGGACCCGTCCGGCCCCGCGCTGACCTTCACCCCGAAGGCCTGGCGCGACTTCCTGGCGGGCGTCCGCGGCGGCGACTTCTGATCCGGCTCGTACGGCGGCCACGACCGGACCCGGGCCCGGCGTTCGGCCGGTTCCCGGGCACCACGGGTCGTACGGTGGGTGAAAGGTGTCAGGGCTTTCTCCGGGGGCCGTGGGGTGGTTCCCCGGCCTCCAGGCGTTCGACGTAGCCGGCGATCCTGCGCGCCCGTGTCTCGGGCTTCTTCGCCTTCTGGATGGTGAGCAGGATCTGGTAGCTGTTGCTCTTGCTGAGGGCGGCGAAGGCGGCCGCCGCGGCGGGAGAGGCGTCGAGCGCCGCTCTCAGGTCAGGGGGGACCTCGGCGGTGCTCGGCGGGGCGTAGGCCGCGGCCCAGCGGCCGTCGGACTTGGCCAGCTCGATCTGTTCGAGCCCGGCCGGCCGCATCCGGCCGGCGGCGATGAGCTTCTCGACCTTGGTGCAGTTGATCTTCGACCATGAGCTGCGGGCCCGGCGCGGCGAGAAGCGCTGGGCCCACCAGCCGTCCGGCGCGTTTCCCGAGAAGGCCTTGCCGTCGATCCAGCCGTAGCACAGGGCGACGTCCAGGGCCTGGGACCTGGTGACCGAGGGCACCTCCGTGCCCTTCTTCGGCAGGGCGACCCAGACCTCGTCGGCGGTCCGGTGGTTCGCCTCCAGCCAGGTCGCGAACTCGTCGACCGAGGTGAAGTGCAGGTTGTCGCCCGTCACCGGACACCTCCGGCGTGGATGCCCCCGGCCTCGGCCGCGGTGGGCCGGGCCCGCTGTTCGGCGGCGGCCTTGATGCGCTCCAGGGTCTTGTGGATGCCGTCGCGCAGCTCCTCGGTGTGCCCCTCGTAGCCGCCGAGCGCCAGGTTGGCGAAGGACGCGGTGCGCTTGCGCTGCCCGGCGCTCTGCCCGGAGACGTCCCACCGCTCGGTGAGAAGGGTGCCCCCGCCCTCCTGCTCCAGCCGGTAGCTCCAGCGCACGCCGTTGGTCCTGGTGCGGAACGCGAAGGACTTGCCCGGCTCCGCCCGCTCGACCTCGTTGGTGGTGACCCACACGACCCAGCCACGGCGGTTGACCCCGACGAAGCGCGCCCCGACCCCGCGCCTGCCGCCGATCCAGACGCATCGACGGCATTCGGGACTCCACTGCCCCATCCGCGTCACGTCGCTGACGAGCTCCCACACCACGTGGGGATCGGCGTCGATCCAGACCGACGCCTCTTCCGGCTGGTAGCCGTCGGGGCGCCGGTTCGCGGCGGCCTTGGCCTCGGCCTTGGACGTCGCCAGCGCGAGCCGGGCTCCGTCGCGCCGCGCACGGTCCAGCTCGGCCAGGTAGGGATAGTGGTCCACCTGCATGGTGTGGCGCTTGGAGGCCACGTAGCGCTTGGAAAGCTTCGCCTTGTAGCGGGCGATCTCCCGGTGCATCTGCTCCGGCGAGGGCAGCGCGGCACTGCCGTCCAGCAGGTCGGCCACCCAGTGGGACTGGGCCTCGGACAGCACCGTGGTCGCCCCCAGGGGCTGGAAGAGCCCGACGAAGTACAGGCCGGGGTGGTTGGGGTCGACCACGCGGTGGAACAGGGAGACGTCGTTGTCGGTGGGCGCGATCACGGTCTCGTCCAGGAACGGGAAGCTGACCTTGTAGCCGGTGCTGTAGATGACCGCGTCGATGGCCTCGCTGCTGCCGTCGGTGAAGTGCACCGTGTCACCCTCGAAGCGGGCGATGTTCGGCTTGACGGTGATGTCGCCGTGGCCGAGGCGGGCCAGCAGGGACTCGGAGACGGTCGGGTGGGCGTTGAACAGCTTGTGGCCCGGCTCCGGCAGCCCGTAGTCGGTGACCTTGCCGACCGTCAGGCGCAGCAGGCCCGCCATCACCCACCGCTGTGCCTCCCGCGGCAGCACCCTGGTCAGGAAGGGGCTGATGAGGTCGTCGCTGGGCTTGCCGAACATGAACTTGGGAAAGACGTATCCCCCGCGGCGCATGGCCATGAACGTGCGCTCGGAGACGGTGGAGGTCTCCACCGCGATGTCGGACGCCGAGTTGCCGAGGCCGAGCACGAGCACCCGCTTGCCGACGTACTCGTCGGGGACCTTGTAGTAGTGCGAGTGGGTCTGGGTGCCGGTGAAGGTGTCCGCGCCGGGAAAGGGCGGCTCCGGATAGCGGGGGACCGAGTGGTGTCCGTTGGCCACCACCACCGCCCGGTAGTGACGGCTGGTCTCGACTCCGGTGTCGCGGTGGCGCACGGTCACGTTCCAGCCCCCGCCGTCGGCGGGCTCCACGTGGGTGACCTCCGTACGGAAGGAGATCGCGTCACGAAATCCGAAGTGGTCGACGAAGTCGTCGAAATACCGTGCCATCTGGAAGTGGGTGGGGTAGGCCGGATAGTCGTCGGGCATGGGATAGCTGCGGTATTCCGTCAGATGCCGAGAAGTGTTGATGTGCAGCGACCGGTAGCCCGAGGACAGGCCGTTGTCGTTGAGATAACGCCAGTTTCCACCGACGTGGGAGCCGGCCTCATAACAGTCGAAGGCGATACCGCGCTCGTGCAGAACCTGGCAGGTGGCAATCCCTGACGAGCCTGCTCCGATAATGCAGACGTCCTCCATAATTACTTCCTCCTTGCGATCGGTTTCCCGACGTCGGTGGACGGAAGGTGCAGGGGCGTGCCCCGGGCCTCCCGTTTCCCCTTCGTTCCCTCCGACTACGTTTACCTGCCATCAAGTTATGCCGGTAACACCTTTAGGGACAACGAGCACGCCATAAGGATTACTTATTGAGCCGGGTAATAATTTCTTATTGAATCCGGAGAAGCCCCTGCTCGTCCTGGGCGGCGAATCCGGATCACCACCGGGCTTAATCGATACGAAAGACACCCCTTATTGCGACGTCATTGCCCGCCCGTCGTCACGGTCGTAGCCTCGTGATCGGAACATCATTTCCCGTCACCGCGGCCATGGTTTCGCGAGATCGAAATCATCCCTGTCCGCCCCCCGCACGGCAGAAAGGAAGAAACGATGTCCATCACTTACCCCGAGGCCAGGCTGGACGTGCGTTACAGCGAACCGGGAGTGGAGCCCACCTCGTGGCGGGAGACCCTGGACCTGCTGGAGACGGCCGAGCTGTTCTGGCTGACGACCGTCCGCGCCGACGGCCGACCCCACGTGACACCGGTGGTCGCGGTGTGGCACGACGACGCCATGTACTTCACCACCGCCTCGATCGAGCAGAAGATGCGCAACCTGGAGCACAGCGGGAAGGTCGCGGTGACGACGGGGAACAATCTGTGGACCAAGGGCCTCGACATCGTCGTCGAGGGCACGGCCGCCGAGATCACCGCCCCCGAGGCCCTGCCGGGGATCGTCGGCGCGTTCGACGCGAAGTACGGCGCCCACAACAGCTGGAGCCTGGAGCTCGTCGACGACGTCGCCCAGGTCGCGGGCCACCCCGCGGTCGTGTTCCGCATCGAGCCGGCCAAGGTGCTCGCGTTCGGGAAGGAGCCGCACGCGCAGACCGGCTACCGCTTCGCCGGAGCCTCGTCCCAGCGGTCGGCCTCGTCCTAGCGGTGGGCGCCGTGCGCCGGCGCGTGAGCCGCCCGGCGCCGGTCCCCGTCACCGATCCGGCATCGACGGGCGCAGGACGTCGGCGAGCGCGGTGTCGAAGTCGGTGTGCCGGAACGTGAACCCCGCGTCGCACAGCACCCGGGGAACCACGCGCAGGCTGATGAGCGCCAGCTCGTCGGCCGCCTCGCCGAGCACGGCCCTGACCACCGCCTTCGGCACGGGCAGGAGCACGGGCCGGCGGAGTGCCCGGCCGAGCGCCTTGGTGAACTCGCCGTTGGTCACGGGGTCCGGCGCGCACAGGTTGACCGGCCCCGAGATATCCGGGTTGTCCAGGAGGAACCGGATGGCGGCGATCTCGTCCGGCATGCTGATCCACGCCACGTACTGCCTGCCGTCGCCGAGCCGCCCGCCCATTCCCCATTGGACCGGTGGTCTGAGCAGGCTGAGCAGGCCACCGTCGGGCGACAGCACGAGGCCGGTGCGCAGCAGCACGACCCGGCTGCCCGCGTCACGCGCCACCGCGGTCGCGGCCTCCCAGTCGACGACCATCTCGGCGAGAAAGCCGGAGCCTTCGCCCGATGTCTCGTCGGCGGCGACGTCGCCGGTGTTCCCGTAGAAGCTCAGGCTGGACGCGTTGAGCAGGGTGGGGATGCCGTGCTTGGCGACGGCTTCGGACAGCGTCCTGGCCGGCTCGATGCGGCTGGCACGGATGCGCCGCTTACGCGCCGCGTTCCACCGGCCCTGGAACGACGAGCCGCACAGGTTTATCACGGCGTCGGCCCCGTCGAGCGCTTCCCGCGCGATCGTGCCGGAGGCGGGATCCCATTCGTGCTCGTCCTCCGCCGCCGGTTCGCGCCGGACGAGCCTGCGCACCTCGTGACCCGCCTCGCGGAGCTCGGAGACCACTGTTCTGCCGATAAGACCGGTCGATCCCGCGACGACGATCAGCATGTGATTCACGTTACTTCGCCCGCGTCGTCCCGCGTCAAGCCGACGAAAGGTTTTCCGGGCGGGAAAGATAGGGAATCGCCTGGCCGGCCCGCCACCGGTTCGAGGGCCCGGCATCCGACGATCTCCACCAGCGCGACGGGCGGATAGCCTGATCCGTATGGATGAGCGCGACGGAGTGGAGATCATCGCCTTCGCGGACGCCGAGGCGTTCGAGAGCTGGCTCGCCGAGAACCACACGCGCCACGAGGGCTTGTGGATCAAACTGGCCAAGAAGAAGTCCGGCATCCCGACAGTCACCTCCGACGAACTGGTCGACGTCGGGCTGTGCTACGGCTGGATCTCCGGCCAGCGGCTTCCCCTCGACGAGCAGTACTACCTGCAGAAATACGTGCCGCGCCGGCCCAGGAGCCTGTGGTCGCAGGTGAACGTCGACAAGGTCGCGATGCTGACCGCCGCCGGGCGGATGCGCGAACCCGGGCTGGCCGAGGTGCGCAAGGCACAGGAGGACGGGCGCTGGGCGGTGGCCTACGAGTCGCAGAAGACGGCGACGGTGCCCCCCGACCTCGCGGCGGCGCTCGACGCGAACCCGAAGGCCGAAAAGGCGTTCGAGGCGCTCGACAAGACCGGGCGTTACCTGGTGATGCTGCCGTTGCTCCAGGCGCTCACGCCGGAGAACAGGAAGGCCCGGCTCGACAAAGTCCTAGAAATGCTGTCCAAGAGCGAAAAATCGGGATAAGGGGTCGCGCGGACAGCCGCGGGCTCCCCCGGCAGAACGTCTTCCGCCACCTCCCCTGACAGAACGTCTTCCGTCGCCTCGGCCTGCTGCCGCGGACGCCGTACCCTCCTCGTTACCCTCGAAGGTGATGCCGGCCGCGGTATGAGAGGTGAGATTCGTGACGGAACGCAAGCCACCGGGAGTCAGTTTCGAGACGTGGATCGACCGGCAGATTCGTGAGGCCACCGAACGCGGGGAGTTCGACAACCTGCCGGGCGCGGGCAAGCCCCTCCCCGGCGAGGGGAAGCCGCAGGACGAGATGTGGTGGATCAAGCAGAAGATGCTTGAGGAGAACCTGGCCTTCCCGCTGCCGGGAACGCTCGCGCTGCGCAAGGAGGCCGAGGAGTCCCGGGCGGCGGCGGTGGGAGCGCGCACGGAGGCCGAGGCTCGCAAGATCATCGACGGCATGAACGACAGGATCCGCGAGAGCTACGGAAAACCCCTGTCCGGCCCGCCGCTCTTCCAGCCGCTCATCGACGTGGAGGAGGTCGTCGCCGACTGGCGGGCCCGCCATCCGGCCGAGGAGAAGCCCGCCCCCGCCCCCGAACCGCCACGTGAACGGCGCTCGTTCCTCTCGTTCCTCCGCCCGAACCGGAAAAGGCACGGCTGATCTCTATCGGCCCGGCACGCTTCGAACGCGTGGGGGCCGCCGTCCACCTGGACGCCTCCTTCTCCGCGGTTCGCCCTGTCCCGGTCCGGCATGCGGACCGCGCGATCTTCCGGGTGTCCCTGCCCTACTCGGACTCCCGGCGGGTGTGCGTCGAGTCGCTGTGGTAGTCGGTGTAGGTGTACGGGTTGTCGAGGAGAGTGGTCTGGGGGATGTCGGGGTTCATTCCCTTCCGCCACTCCTCCTCTCCCATCGCGCTCCGCAGGTGCTCGACGGTCTGCTCGACCCTCCTGCGGGCGGCGGCCAGGTCGACGCCGAGCAGGCGGTGCTCGTGCTTGACGACGCGGCCGTTGACCAGGACGGTGTGCACGTCGCCGCGCTGTGCCTGGAACGCGACGTGGCCGTAGGGGTTGAGCAGCGGGAACGACACCGGTGAGCGCTCGTTCTGGATCAGGACGATGTCGGCCTTGCGGCCTGCCTCCAGGGCACCGAGCTCGCCGTCACGGCCGAGGGCGCGGGCGCCGCCGCGGGTGGCCCAGTCGACGACCTGGTCGGCGCGCAGGCCGCAGTGCGTGACGGTGTCGCCCTTGGCGTGGGCCTCCATGTGCTCGCGGGAGCGGTCGGCGCCGAGCGTGGTGCGCATGGCGGAGAAGAGGTCGCCGCTCCACCAGACGCTGGTGTCCATCGACAGCGAGACCGGGATGCCGTGGGCCCGGATGGCCCAGGTGGGCGGGTAGCCCTGGCCCGCGCTCTGCTCGCTCTCGGTGGAGATCGAGATGGAGCCGCCGGTGGCCGCGATGCGGTGGTAGGAGTCCGCGGACAGCGAGGCGGCGTGGACGTACACCGTCTCGGGGTTCATGAAGCCGTGCTCGTGCATGAGCCGGATGCCGTCGTCGCTGGTGGCGCCCCACACTCCGGCGTGGGTGGTGACCGCGACGCCGAGGTCGCGGGCGACCTCGAAGGCGGGCCTCTCGGGAAAGGATGGGTCGCCGGTGACGTCGAAGGCGAGCTGGAAGCCGAGCATGTCGTCCCCGGTGATCCGCCGCCGGACGAAGTCGCGGAACTCCGGGGCGGCGGTCCAGTCCGCGGGCGCCCGCTGGATGTTGCCGTAGGCCAGCACGAACCGGCCGGGCACCGAACGCAGCGCGTCCACGGCGGCGTCGGCGTGGTCGACCGTCTGGAGCCCGTGTGACCAGTCGACGACGGTCGTGACGCCGGCGTCGAGGGCCTCGATGGCGGCCAGCACGTTGCCGGCGTGGATGTCCTCGGGCCGGAAGAGCCTGCCGTGTTCCAGGTAGTACCAGATGAAGTACTGCGTGAGGGTCCAGTCGGCGCCGTAGCCGCGCATGGCGGTCTGCCACATGTGCCGATGGGTGTCGATCATTCCGGGCATCACGATGCCGTCGGTTGCGTCGATCTCGGCGGTGCCGTCCGGCACGGGCAGTCCGGGCCCGACTGCCGCGATCCGGTCGCCGACGACCAGGACGTCGGTGTCGGTGAGCACCCGGCGCCCGTCGTCCATCGGCAGCACCGTGCCTCCGCGCAGCACCACCGGCCGGTCGGCCTCGAACCGAATCCGTTCGCTCATGACCAGAACTCCTCACCGGCTACCAGATCACGTGACCGGACGCATGTCCGCTTTACGGTCACCATGCTTCTCCGTACTGTCACGCCTCGTTTCCGGGCTGTCAATAGATCTTTTTTACCCGGGCTTTCCTTGACGAGTGGCGCATGTTTGCCAGAATCTACGGAGCGGACATATGTCCACTGAGCGGACCATCAAGGGAGTTGGATGTCAGTGAGCGTTGCGTCGCCGGACGGGGCCTCCGGGGGGCCGCTGTCGGGGGTGCTGGTCGCGGACTTCTCCCGGGTGCTGGCCGGGCCGTACGCCACCATGCTGCTGGCCGACCTGGGCGCCCAGGTGGTGAAGGTCGAGAGCCCGGGGGGCGACGAGACACGGTCGTGGACGCCACCGGTTCGCGGCGACGTGTCGACCTACTACCTGGGCGTCAACCGCGGCAAGCGCTCGATCGCGCTGAACCTGCGCGACGAGACCGACGCCGGGCTCGCCCGCGAGCTGGCCCGCAGGGCGGACGTGGTGGTGGAGAACTTCAAGCCCGGCGGCCTGGCCAAGTACGGCCTCGACTACGACAGCGTCCGCGCGACCAACCCCGGCGTGGTCTACGGCTCGATCAGCGGTTTCGGGTCGGGCAAGGGGCGCGACGTGCCGGGGTACGACCTGATGGTGCAGGCCATCTCCGGCCTGATGAGCCTGACCGGGGATCCGGACGGACCGCCCTACCGCGCGGGGATGTCGGCGTTCGACGTGATGGCCGGCAACCACGTCGTGATCGGCATCCTCGCGGCGCTGCGCCACCGGGACGCGACCGGCCAGGGACAGCACGTCGAGGTGAACCTGCTGTCGTCGGCGCTGACCGGGCTGGTCAACCACAGTTCCGCCTACGTGGCCGGCGGGGTGGTGCCCTACCGGATGGGCAACGCGCACCCCAGCGTGTTCCCGTACGAGCCGCTGCCGACCGCCGACAACGACCTGATCGTCACCGCCGCCAACGACGGCCAGTTCCGCAGGTTGTGCGAGGTCCTGGGCATCCCGGAGATCGCCGACGACCCCCGGTTCGCCCGCAACGCCGACCGCACCGAGCGCCGTGACGAGTTGCGTCCGATCCTCGTCGAGCGGCTGGCCGAGCGGGGCGCGGTCGAGTGGTTCGAGCTGCTGGTGGCGGCCGGTGTGCCCAGCGGCCCGATCAACACCATCGACGGCGGGTTCGCGATGGCCGAGCGCTTCGAGCTGGACCCGATCGTGGAGGTGGGGGAGGACGATCGGGCGGTGCCGACGACGCGGCATCCGATCAGGTTCTCGCGGACCCCGGCCGGCTACCGGCTGCCGCCTCCCGAACTGGACGAGCACGGCGCCGAGCTGCGCGAATGGCTCACAGAGGGGACGACCGCGGCGGAACCGGACGAGCACCACGTGGAACCGCGCGGATGGCCCGCGAAGGAGGACGGCCGTGACTGAACCGGACGAGCACCACGTGGAACCGCGCGAACGGCTCACGGAGGAGGACGACCGTGGCTGAGCGGATCGACCGTCCCGAGTACCCGACCGCGCTCGGCGCCTCCAGTCTCAAGAAGATCACTCTGCTCGGCCACGACCTGGCGGCGGACGTCATGGGCGAGGTCGGGTTCGGCGAGCTGGCGTTCTGGCTCGCGACCCAGCGGCGGCCGGAGCGCGGCGAGGTGCGGGTGTTCGAGGCCGTCCTGGCCGCGCTGGCCGACCACGGTTTCACCCCGACCGCGATCGTCACCCGCCTCACCTACCTGTCGGCGCCCGACTCGGTGCAGGGCGCGCTCGCGGCGGGCCTGCTGGGCGGCGGATCGAGGTTCCTGGGCGTCACCGAGGACACCGGCCGCTTCCTGCACGACGTGCTGGCCTCGGTGGACGGCGACCTGCCGGACAGCGACGACGGCTGGGACGCCCTCGCCCTCAAGACCGTCCAGGATCGGCGCGCGGCCGGGAGGTTCGTCCCCGGGCTGGGCCATCACGTCCACAAGGAGGGCGACCCGCGCACCCCCCGGTTGATGGAGATCGCCACCGAGGAGGGGCTGTTCGGGCCGCACCTGTCGCTGTTCGCCGCGATCGGCCGGATGCACCCGCGGGTGCTGGGCCGGACGCTGCCGCTGAACGGCGCCGGGGTGTGCGGCGCCGCGCTGGCCGACCTGGGCCTGCCGCTGGAGCTGCTGCGCGGGTTCGCCCTGCTCGCCAGGACCGCCGGGCTGATCGGGCAGCTCGCCGAGGAGATCCGCAACCCGGTCGGCAACGACATCTTCCTCTCGGTGGACCTCAACAACCGTTCCGTCGGGCCCGTTCCGTACACCCCGGAAGACCGCCCCTAACCTCGCAGACCGTCTGACAAGGAGATCCGATGGCCGAACTGGTCGCGGTGGTCGCGTCCACGCACCACCCGTTCTACTACCGGGCGAGCACCGCGACGGGTGCGGACCGCCCGGAGTTCGCCGACGAGTGGGTGCGCAAGGTCGAGGCGTTCCGCGAGACCCTGACCAGGGCGCGCCCCGACGTGCTGGTGATGGTGGGCTCGGACCACTTCCACCAGCTGTGGCTGGACAACATGCCGCAGTTCCTCATCGGCAAGGCGCCGTTCTACGACGCCAACTTCTACAACGAGGAACGCGAGTTCGGGCTGCCGCGCATGCTGCTCAGGGGGCAGGAGGACCTGTCGGCCTACCTGCTGCGCGAGGGCATGGACGCGGGTTTCGACCTGGCGTTCTCCAACGAGCTGCGGATCGACCACTCGATCACGTGCCCGATCATCACGCTGCGCCCGCAGAACGACCTGCCGATCGTGCCGGTCTACACCAACATCTTCGCCCCGCCGCTGCCGCAGCCCAAGCGCTTCGTGCAGCTCGGGAAGACGATCCGCGAGCTGGTGGAGTCCTGGCCGCAGGACGTGCGGGTCGCCGTCATCGGCACCGGGCACCTGTCACTGGAGCTGGGCGGGCCCCGGCAGTTCGGCCCGCACGGCCCCGACCCGGAGTTCGACCGGCGCGCCGTGGAGTGGATCTCCACCGGCGACCTCGAGGGCTGCCTGTCGGAGGTGACGCTGGACAGCCTGCACGCGCCGGGCAACGCCACCCACGGCTTCATGGACTTCATGCTGATGATGGGCGTCGCGGGCGAGGGCAGGAAGGCCGACTACGTCGACACCTACGACCTGTTCCACACCATGGAGGCCTACTTCACCTGGTACCCGAACGGAGCCGGCCAGTGAGCAAATACCTGCTGAACAAGTTCCTCTACACCGTCGACCGCGACCCCGAACTCGTCGAGCGCTACCGCGAGGACCCCAGGGGCACCGTGGAGTGGTGGGAGAGGGAGCAGGCCAACCGCATCCTCAACTGCGTCGACGGCGAGTCGAGCACCTGGCTGTCCTTCGACGACACCGAACGCGCCGCGCTCGCCGAGCACGACTACACCACGCTGTTCGAGCTCGGGGCGCATCCGTTCCTCACCCTCACCCTCTTCATCGCGATGTTCGAACGCGACCACGACGAGCCGCTCGGCTTCCAGCGCCAGTACGCCGAAAGGCTCGCGCACTTCGCACTGCCCTATCCCGACATCGCCACCTGAGCCCGTGCGCGCGGCGGAGATCCAGGAACTCGGCCGTCCGCCCGTGATCGTCGAGCGGGACGCGCCCGCGTCCGTCCCCGGCGAGACGCTGGTCACGGTCACGGCCGCACCCGTCACCCCGCTGGACCTGCTGTGCGCGAGCGGCACGTCCTACTTCGGCAGGCCGCGGACCCCGTACGTGCCGGGCGTGCAGGGGGTCGGGACCGTCGGGGGCGAGCCGGTGTGGTTCGCGACCTCGGCGGGGATGGCGCCGGGGGACGGGAGCATGGCCGAGGTCGCCCGCGTACCGGCGGGCGACGTGGTGCGGCTTCCCGCCGGAGTCGATCCGGTGACGATCGCCGCGCTGGGGCTGTCGGCCGTCGCCGCGCACCAGGCGCTGACCTGGCGCGGCGAGCTGGTCGCCGGGGAGCAGGTGCTGGTGCTCGGCGCCGGTGGCGTGGTCGGTCAGGCGGCCGTCCGGCTCGCCCGTATCGCCGGTGCCCGCAGGGTGATCGCGGGCGCGCGGTCCGCCGCCGCCCGGGAGCGGGCCGAGCGGGCCGGAGCCGATGCCGTCGTCGCGCTCGACACCGGGGACGTCGCCGAGCTGGCGGCGCGCTTCGCCGCCGTCGCCGACGGGCCGGTCGACCTGGTGCTGGACCCGCTGTTCGGCGTACCGGCCGCGGCCGCCGCGCGCATCCTGCGCCCCGGCGGCAGGCTGGTCAACCTCGGCGGCTCGGCGGGCGAGACCTGCCCGATCGACTCGGCCACCCTGCGCGGCGGGTCGCTGCGCCTGCTCGGCTACACCAACAACGAGCTGAGCCCGGAGCGCCGCGCCGCCTCGCTCGCGTCGATCGCCGAACAGGCCCTGCTCGGCACCCTGTCCGTCACCCACGAGAGCATGCCGCTGCGGGATGCCGGGAAGGCGTGGCGGCGCCAGCACGAGGGCACAGCGACCGGCCGGGTCGTCCTCACTCCCTGAACGGCCCGAACGGCCCGAACGGCCCGAACGGTCCAGGCAGCTCAGGTTGCCCGAACGGCCCGAACGGCTCAGGCGGCCCGGACCGTCCGGTCAGGACGCGGCCGGACGGGTCACGTGGGGCACCGTCTCCAGCCGGGCGAAGTCCGCGCTGATCTCACCGGCGGTCTGGAGCAGCGGCGGAAGATGCTCCTCCAGCAGCCGCTGCAGGGAGGTCTCCGCGGCGTGGCTGTTGACGTTGACCCCGGCGATCACTCGCCCGGACCCGTCACGCAGCGGCGCGGCGACCGAACGGATGCCGGGCGCGAGCTGCTCGTCGGTGAACGCCCAGCCGCGCGCGCGGACCTCGCGCAGCTCGGCGGCCAGCTCCTCGCGGCCGATCCGCCGCGGTTCGATGCCGGAGCGGGACGGCTCGGCCAGCACGCGGTCCACCTCCTCGGGAGACAGCGCGGCCAGGCAGACCTTGCCCAGCGAGGTCGCCTGCGCCGGGAACCGGGTGCCGATCTGCACGGCCAGGCCCACGATCTTGGGCACCGCGACCCTGGCCACGTAGACGATGTCGGAACCGTCGAGCTGGGCGATCGAACACGACTCACCGGTACGGGCGACAAGCTTTTCCAGGTGCGGGCGGGCGACGTCCCACAACCCCATCGAGCGCACGTAGGCCACACCCAGCTCCAGCACCCTGGGGGTCAGCGCGAACCCGCCCTCGCACGAGCGCACGTAGCCCAGCTCCTGGAGGGTGAGCAGGATGCGGCGGGTGGTCGGCCGGGCCAGACCGGTCGCCGTGGCCACCTGGGTCAGCGACATCACCGGCCGGCGCGGCTGGAAGGCGGTGACGACCTCCAGCCCCCGGGCCAGTGCCTCGATGAAATCCGGTCCGACGCCTTCCCTCGGCATTCACCGACTCCTCACAGCAGGGGTGTCACGGGGCGGTCCACTCCTGGGCGGACCGGCATCCGGACAAATCAATCGAGCATGGGGCATATTCACCGCACAGCCTATATGCCCATGTGACACGGCACGATGGAGATGCCGCCATGTCCTGCCGCACCCCCGCCCCGGCAGGCGGGTCGCCGCGGCGACCGCCTTCGCTCGCTGAGCGGACAAGTAGCCATTCTCCGGCGCGATCACCGGCCGCGAGACCGGTCACGGGGTGAGATCTGTCGGTTCTAGCTGATATCGATTGCCCTGCATTGTTTCCACCGATCCATGGAGCTGCGGGATGGCGACAGTCACCTTTCGCGACGAGACGGCAATGGGGAAACCGCTGCACGAGTTCGCTCTTCCCGATCTTCCGGAGAGCATCTCGGCGCGTGAGCTCGTACGGCTGCGTGTCCGCGAGGAGGTCGCCCGGTTCAATGCCGATCCCTCCGCCCGGTTCAACGGCCTGGTCCGTCCCGTGGACGCCGAGGTAGAGCTGAACGGCTACCGGACGGGCGCCGGTGCCGGGCGGCGCGTCGACTGGGAGAGGCAGGCGGACATCGCCGAACGGGCCTTCCAGCGCAACGGTTTCGTGCTGCTGGTCGGGGAGCGGCAAATCGACGACCTGTCCGAGACGATCGACCTGACCGCCGATCCGGTGGTGTCGTTCATCAAGCTCGTCCCGCTGGTCGGCGGCTGACATGATTCCCGAATGTCTCTTAGATCCGCCGTACCGTTTCTGCTGGCCGCTGGTCTCCTCGCCGGCTGCGGGGTGACACCGGAGAGCGGTGCGGAAAGAATCGCCTCGCCGGAACAGGCCACCTCTCGGCGACCGGCGGCCCCGCCGGAACAGGCCCCTTCACCGGCGGAGACGATCCAGGGACGCTGGTGGACCTGGGCGGCTTCGGAAGGCGAGAGCACGAACCCCGTGACGGACCCGACCGGTGAGTTCTGCGGCCGGAACCAGCCGGCGGACGTATGGTTCCTCGCCGGGACCTTCGGCGGTACCTTGCGGCGGACATGCGAGGTTCCCGCAGCCCGGCCGATAGTGTTCCCGCTGGTGAACCGGATCGCCTCCGAAGCGACGTGCCGGGATTTCATGACCGCGGCCAGAGGCGGCGCCACCCTGGACGGCAGGCCGGTCACCCCGGAACGGATGGAGGACGACAACGTCGCCGTGACCGGTGTGGCGGGCAACCCCCTGACAGGCGAGGCGGGAACGACCACCTCCTACGCCTGCGGCATCTGGGTGCGCCTCCAGCCGCTGCGGCCCGGTCGTCACACACTGACCATTCGCGGATCCTCCGGCGACTTCAGCACAGGTGTCGATTACACGCTCGTCGTCGGGGGCGAGAAGCCCCCCGTGATCGGCGCCCTCCGCCGCGCCGACCGGCCGGCGTGAAAGTTTCACCGCCGGTTGACGGATGGGAGGCGACCGCTGACGATCATGTTGCCTCCGGGTCAGGGAGGGGGTGTCGAGTGAACACCACTATCCGTTGCGAGGTACACCGATGCCGAGAACTCCGTTACGGGCAGCGTCCGCGCTTCTGCTGACGCTGGCCGTCCTCACCGTCCCCACGGCGCACGCCGACGAGGTCGCGCCGGTCGCGGTGACCGTCAACGCCCGTGCCGCGCTCGCCGCCGCCCCCGAGACCGGCATCGGCACCAACCACGCGATCTGGGACGCCCGCCTGGGCACCGACGAGACCGCCGACCTGCTCAAGGACGCGGGCATGAAGGTGCTGCGCTACCCCGGCGGCTCGTACTCCGACATCTACCACTGGGCCGACCACACCGCCCCCGGCGGCTACGTCGCTCCCGACACCGACTTCGACACCTTCATGCGCGGCGTGCGGCGCACCGGCGCGCAGCCGATGGTGACCGCCAACTACGGCACCGGTACGGCGGCGGAGGCCGCCGCCTGGGTGCGGCACGCCAACGTCGTCAAGGGCTACGGCGTCAAGTACTGGGAGATCGGCAACGAGAACTACGGCAACGGCCACTACGGTGCCGCCTGGGAGGCCGACGACCACGCCGACAAGAGCCCTGCCGAGTACGCGCGCCATGTCGTGGCCTACTCCGACGCGATGAAGGCCGTCGACCCGACCATCAAGATCGGCGCGGTGCTGACCACGCCCGCCAACTGGCCCGACGGGATAGTCGCCGAGGGCGACGCCGGGACCTGGAACGACGTCGTCCTGTCGACCGCCGGGTCGAAGATCGATTTCGTGATCCTGCACTGGTACCCCGGCGCCTTCGACAGGACCGCGCACGTTCCCGACATCATCCACCTCACCCGCCGGCAGATCGCGGAGCACGTGGGGGCCGGTTCCGAACGGATCGGCATCGCGATGACCGAGTTCAACACCGGGTCGAGCAGCGGCGGCACGACGACCCAGCCCGGCGCGCTGGCCGCCGCCGACGCCTACGCGACGCTGCTGGCCAACGGGGTCTTCACGGTCGACTGGTGGAACGTCCACAACGGCATCGGCAGCGTCACGCAGGTCGAGGGACACACCGACTACGGCGACTTCGGACTGCTGTCGAGCGGGACGTGCACCTCCGACGGCAGCGTCTGCGAACCGTCGGCGAACACGCCCTTCGCGCCGTACTACGCCCTCCAGATGGTGAGCAGGTTCGCCCGCCCGGGCGACCGGTTCATCCGGGCCGCGACCGACCAGGAGAAGGTCGTCGCGCACGCCGCGCGCCGCCCCAACGGCGATCTGGCCGTCCTGCTGATCAACACCTCGTCCGACACGTCCTACCCCGTCACGATCGGCTACTCGGGCTTCAGCCCGGCGTCCGGGGCTCCCACCGTGCTGACCCACACCAACGGCGCCACGAGCATCACCACCTCGACGGCGGGCAGCGCGACCGGCCAGACGCTGCCACCGCTCTCGCTGACCACGATCGTCCTGCGTCCCTCCTCCGCCCAGACCGGCCTGCCCAGCATGCCCGGACAGCCGGCGGCCTCCGCCGTGACGGACAAGACCGCCACCATCTCCTGGCCCGCCGCCTCCGCCGGCGCGCGCCCGGTCGTGAAGTACGAGGTCCACCGCCAGAACGGGGCCGTCAGCGAGCAGCTCGGCGAGACCACCGGAACCTCGTTGACCGTGGACAACCTGAATCCGGGCACGCGCCACACGGTCAACGTGATCGCCCGGGACAGCGGCGGCGGCGTCTCGTCGCCCTCCGCGCCGCTGACGTTCACGACCGGCACGCCCGCCTCCAGCTCGTGCTCGGTACGCCTGACCAAGCAGTCCGACTGGGCCAGCGGCTACGTCGGCGCCATCGACATCACCAACAACGGCGCGCCGATCGACGGCTGGACCCTGAACTTCAGCTGGCCGAGGACGTGGCAGAGCCTGGGCAGCGGCTGGGGCGCCGTCTGGACGCAGAACGGGCGGGACGTCAAGGTCGTCAACGACTCCGGCAACGGCTCGCTGCCCACGGGCGCGTCGGCCACGATCGGCTTCGTCGGCAACTACAGCGGCCCGAACACGCTGCCCGCGGTCTTCACCCTCAACGGGACCGTCTGCACGACCAGGTGACGGTTACGGCCGACGAACCGGGCGACGGCCCACGGACCGTCGCCCGGCGCGCGGGTCCCGGAGGCCGGGGCTCGGGGGAGCCGGACCCCGCGGATCCCTACCCCGGCGGGGTGAGGCGCGGTTCGCCCGCGGTGCGCATACTTGGCTCCATGACCGAGCACGGGCACCTCGCCGACTTCCTCCAGGCACGCCGTGGCCTGCTGCGACCCGAAGACGTCGGGTTGCGGACCTACGGCGAGCGACGCCGGGTGCCCGGGCTGCGGCGGGAGGAGCTCGCGATGCTCGCGGGCATCAGCGCGCCCTATTACACCCGCCTGGAGCAGGGCCAGTCGCGCAACGCCTCGCGCGAGGTGCTCGACGCCATAGCGAACGCCCTGCGCCTGGACGAGCCCGAGCGTGCCCATCTGCACGCCCTGGCCGGCGCGCCGAGACGCGGCCGGCCCGCGAGCCGGCCGCGTCCCGAACGCGTCACCCCGGCGACCAGCGCCTTGCTGGCGGCCTTCGAGAGCACGCCCGCCATCGTGGTCGGCCGCCGCAGCGACGTCCTGGCCTGGAACCGTCAGGGTCACGGCCTGTTCGCCGGCCATCTCGACCCGGACGGCCCCGGCGTCCCGGAGCGACGGCCGAACATGGCCAGGCTGGTGTTCCTGGACGCGCACACCCGCGACCTGTACACCGACTGGCACGCCAAGGCCAGGGCCGTGGTGGGCAACCTGCGCCTCACGGCTGGGCGGCACCCGGACGATCCGCTGCTGGCCGGGCTGATCGGCGAGCTGACCATGCGCAGTCCGGAGTTCGCCTCGATGTGGGCCGATCACCGGGTCCTGGCCTGCGATGTCGCCGACTACGAGATGCGCCACCCCCTGGTCGGGACGCTGACGGTCACCCAGCAGACGCTGCAGAGCCCGCGGGGGAACGGCCCGGCCCTGGTGGTGGCCACGGCCGATCCCGGCTCCCCCTCCGCGACGGCCCTGACCCTGCTCTCCCACGTCACCGCGCCGCGGGAGACGACCCGGCCGCGCCACGGCGCCGGAACCCGCACCACCTGACCCGAGGGGATCGCGACTCCCCCCTCGACACCCCCTGACACCCCCACGACACCCCTCACCCCACGGCGCCGAACCGCGGCTGCCGCATGCCGGAAAACAGTGAAGGAATCATGCCCAAGCGAAGCATCAAGATCACTATGTCGGCCGCCCTGCTGGCCGCCGCCGTTCTGACGCCGACCGCGCCGACCGCGATGGCCGGCGCGACGGCCGCCAGGGGACCGCTGACAGATGTGCGGATCGCCACCCACTTCGACCTGTCCGCGGGCCAGATGCCGGAGAACATCTCCCTGCTGCCCGACGGCACGGCGAACGTCACCTTCGCCGCCGGCCGCCAGGTGGCCCAGGTCACTCCCCAGGGCAGGACGCGCGTCCTGGCGACGCTGCCCGCGCCCACCGACGGCGGAGTCAACACGCCGGTCCTCGGTTTCCCCCTGGCCACCGGTATCGCCCACACCTCGGACGGCACCGTGTACATGCTGTACGCGACGGGCACGGCCGATCTGACGGGGCTGTGGCGGCTGCGCCCGGGGAAGGCCCCGCGGCGCATCGCCGCGCTGCCCGCGAACGGCCTGCCCAACGGGCTGGCACTGGACGGGCACGGCAAACGGCTCTACATCACCGACTCGGTGCTCGGCACCGTGTGGACCGTCCCCGTCACCGGCGGCACACCCGTCGCGTGGTCCACGGCTCCCGAGCTCGCCCCGGCCGGCTTCCTCGGCGCCAACGGCGCGAAAGTACACCGCGGCGCGCTGTGGGTGACCAACCTCGACCGGGGCACCCTCCTGCGCATTCCGATCCGCTCGGGAAACCGCGCGGGAGCACCGCAGGTCAGGGCGTCGGGCATGGTCGGTATCGACGATTTCGCCTTCACCGGACGCGGTGACGAGATCCTCGCCGCCCTCAACGCCCCCAACAAGGTCGTACGCATCCGGTCCGACGGCACCGGCACCACCGTTCTGGACGCCACCGACGGCCTGCAGAACCCCACCTCCGTCGCGCTGCGCGGCGATGACGTGTACGTGCTCAGCGCCGCCTACACCACGGCCACCGACCCCAACCTGCTGCGCGCGCGCCTGCGCGACCACCCGTAGGTGAGGAGCGCCGAGAGCGGCCGGGACCGACGGAGGCCGATGCGCTCGTCCTCGGTGCCGGCCTTCCCGGTCTGATCCTGGATGCGGCGATGATCTGAGGGCGTCGTCGACGCGACCGTCGCGGGTTCAAGCGCCGGGCCGGGACGCGGGATGCAGGGAGCCCACCAGCGCCACGGCCTCGCCGAGGAGTCGTTTCTCTGCCTGGCTCAGCGTCGGGTTGGCGGCCCGGATGGCCAGAGCCCTTTCGAGGTCGATCGCATGGTCGACCTCGCTGAGCAGGGAGACCAGGATCGGGCGGGCCATGGACGCCTCGGCCAGCGGGCCCACCGTTACCTCCGCCAGGATGAGGGCGGACATCCCCCAGTCCAGCGCGGGCGGGCCGTCCTTGGCGTTGGCCCAGTCGATCACGACCGGCCCCTCGGGCGTGAGCATCACGTTCTCCGGATGCAGGTCGAGGTGGAGGACGCGATCCGCCGGGTCGGCCGAGACCCGCGCAGGGAAAGCGTGCAGACGACGCAGCAGCCCCGCCAGGACCGTGCCGGCCTCCTCCAGAGTGATCGCGCCCCGCGTGAGCGCCTCGACCATGGTCGGGCCGGACAACCGCTCCATGATCAGATCCCCGCCCACGGCCGGCCCGACACGCGGCGCCGGATATCCCTGGCCGGAGACGTAGGACATCACGGCCACCTCGGCGGACGCGTCACCGCCGTCCCGGTATCGGCGCAGCACCCACGCGTCGTCGATCGCGAACACATCCGCGGTACGGCCGGAGCCGAGCAGAGGACCGATGCGCATGTGCAAGAGCGTCGCGCACGACCGCCCGTACGGCAACCGCCTCATGGTGACGCGGGCAGATCGCTCCCCCGCCCGCCGCCCGGACGACGCGACGAAGCCGCCCGTCGCCGCCCGTCGCCGCCCGTCGCCGAGCCGGAACCGCCGTTCCGCGAGCCCGGTCTCACCATGACGACTGGTCGGTGACGACGACGACGCCCGTCGGAGGCACGCGGCAGGGTCCGGTTCAGGCGTTGTAGCCGCCGTGGGCGTCCAGCACCGCGCCCGTGACGTACGAGGCGGCGGGGCTCGCCAGGAAGGCGATCGCCTCGGCGATCTCCTCGGGACGGCCCATGCGCTGCAGGGACAGCGAGCTGAGCAGGGCCTTGAGGGTCTCGGGGTCCGGCGGTTCCATCCCGCTCTCCATCAGGCCGGCCTCCACGACGTTGGCCGTGATGCCCCGGTGTCCGAGGTCCCGCGCGACGCCCATGGTGTACCTCTCGATTCCCGACTTGGTCGCCGAGTAGTCGGCGAGGCCCGGCACGCCGACCCGGGAGCCCAGCCCGGAACTCACCGTGATGATGCGGCCGTCCGCGCGCAGCACCCGGGAGGCGGCCCGGATGACGGCGATCACGCCGAGGTAGTTGGTGGCGTGCATCCGGTCCAGCGCGGCGGTGTCGGCCTCCGGGTCGTCCACCCTGCGGCCCACCGAGACCGCCGCGTTGTTGACGAGGATGTCCAGGCCGCCGAAGGACGCGACCACCTCGTCGATCAGCGCCGGAGCCCCGCTCGTGTCCGCCTGGTCGGACTTGATGGCGACGGCCTTCACGCCCTTGCCTCGCACCTCCTCGACGACGGCCCGCGCCCGCTCGTCGGAGCTGACGTAGGTGAACGCGACGTCGGCGCCCTGCTCGGCCAGCAGCCGTACGGTCGCGGCTCCCAGTCCGCGGGAACCCCCGGTGACCAGGGCGACCTTGCCTGTGAGCGGCTTGTTCATTCTTCTCACCTCACTGATCGATCCGTCCGAACAGTCGTAACACTAATGGTTACGATGGAGCGGTCGCAACATTTGTTGTTACGACTGGGCGGCCGTACCATACGGTGTCGCGGCCGAGAGATGAGGGTTCATGAGCGCCAACAGCAAGTTGACCATCGCCGCCCACGCGCTGGCCTGGATCAGCCTCTACCAGCTCCAGGGCCACGAGGTCGCCACGTCCGAGCAGATCGCGAGCAGCGCGAACACCAATCCCGTGGTGATCAGGCGGCTGCTCGGCGAGCTGCGCAGGGCGGGGCTCGTGGAGTCCCGGCGGGGTGTGGGCGCGGGCTGGTCGCTGGCGCGCGACCTGGAGTCGATGACCCTGCTCGACGTGTACGAGGCGGTGGAACCCGGCCCGATGTTCGGGATGCACCGTGCCACCCCGGACCAGGGATGCGTGGTGGGGTACGGCATCCAGCCGGCGATGCGGGGCATCTACGAGGGCATCGAGGAGACCCTGAGACGCGAGCTGGCCCGCGTCACGCTGGAGGACGTCGTCCGGGACGTCCTCGCGGCACCTCGCTAGCTTCGCGCTTCGCAGGTGGTCGATTCGGGGAGTCCCGGTGTGCCGGCGCCCGATCGGGGACGGCCGCGTCGAGTGGCCGCACCGGGTTCGGCGAAGACCCCGGCCCGGCGAGGAGGGCCGGAGCCGTGGTCGATCGCGCGCCGCCGGGGACTCGGCCCCCGGAGCCGCGGATGGGGAGTTCCTACTCCTCCTCGGTGAACACGACCTCGCGGCGCCTGCGGATCGCCGGGAGGACGGCGACGACGAGCGCCGCCACGGCCAGGGTGAGGAGCACCGCGGAGATCGGCCGGGTCAGGAAGACCGACGCGTCCCCACGGGAGATGATGAGCGCCCGCCGCAGGTTCTCCTCGAGCAGGGGGCCGAGGACGAAGCCGAGCAGCAGCGGCGCCGGCTCGCAGCCGCACTTGATCAGGATGTAGCCCAGGACCCCGAAGAACACGATCGCGTAGACGTCGTACGCGTTGAACTCCAGGGAGTACGTGCCGATCGCGGCGAACAGGATGATCATCGGGAACAGCACCTGGTACGGGATGCGCAGCATGCGCACCCACAGGCCGATCAGCGGCAGATTCAGCAGCACGAGCAGCACGTTGCCGATCCACATCGACGCGATCAGCCCCCAGAACAGCGCCGGTTCGTCGACGATGACGTTCGGGCCGGGGGTTATGCCGTGGACGATGAACGCGCCGACCATCAGCGCCATCACCGGGTGGGCGGGCAGCCCCAGGGTGAGCAGCGGGATGAACGACGTCTGCGCGGCGGCGTTGTTCGCCGACTCGGGGCCGGCGACGCCCTCGATCGCGCCGCGCCCGAACTCCTGCCGCCGCTTCGAGATCCGCTTCTCGACGGCGTACGAGGTGAACGAGGCCAGCACGTGGCCACCGCCGGGCAGGACGCCGAGCGCGGCGCCGAGACCGGTACCCCGCAGGATCGGGCCGACGATCCGGCGCCGGTCCTCGCGCGTCGGCCAGAGGTTCCTCACCTTGCCGACGATCGCCGTGCGGGTCTGCTCGTTCTCCAGGTTGCGCAGGATCTCGGCCAGCCCGAACATGCCGACGGCGACCGACACGAAGTCGATGCCGCCGTACAGCTCGCGCTGGCCGAACACGAACCGGGGCGTGCCGGTGTAGAGGTCCTGGCCGACCGTGCCGAACAGGACGCCGAGCGCGATCATCGCCAGTGCCTTGAGCGCCGTGCCGCGCGCCAGCGCGATCGACACGATCAGGCCGAACAGCACCAGCGAGAAGTATTCGGCCGGGCCGAACCGCAGCGCGACGCGGGCCAGCGGCGGGGCCGCGACGGCCAGCACGACGGTGGCCACCGTACCCGCGACGAAGGACCCGATCGCGGCGGCGGCCAGGGCAGGACCGGCCCGGCCCTGGCGGGCCATCTCGTGCCCGTCCAGCGCGGTGACCGCCGCCGACGACTCCCCGGGCAGGTTGATCAGGATGGCGGTCGTCGAGCCGCCGTACTGCGCGCCGTAGTAGATGCCGGCCAGCATGATCAGCGCCGTCACCGGCTCGAAGCTGAAGGTGATCGGCAGCAGCATCGCCACCGTCGCCGTCGGCCCGATGCCGGGCAGCACGCCGACCGCCGTCCCGAGCAGCACTCCCACGAAGCAGTAGAGGACGTTCTGGAGAAGGAGGGCGGTCGAGAAGCCCAGCGCGAGGTTGTCGAGAAGTTCCATGCCTCAATCCGGATGCCGCGTCAGAACCCCAGCCACGGGCCCAGGAGCGGGATCCGCAGCTGAAGTCCGACGACGAAGATGAGCGTGGCGGCCACGGTGAGCCCGGCGGCCACGGCGACGGCCGTGAGCAGCCGTACGCGCGTGCTGGCCAGCGCGGTGAGCAGGGCGGTCACCGCCGACGTCGGCACGAACCCCAGGCCCCGGACGGTGAGCCCGAAGAACAGGACCGCGAGCACGATGAGGGCGACCGCACGCCAGGGGATCGGCCCGAACTCGATCACCTCGCCCGCGACGAGCCCCTTGACGACGATCGCCAGGCCCAGGGCGGCCACGGTCGCGCCGACCAGCAGCGGGAAGGCGCCGGGGCCCATCCGCAGCGGGGTACCCAGCTCGTAGCCGAGCGCCCCCACCACGAACGCGCCACCGATCAGGACGAAGACTCCCCCGGCGAGGATGTCCGGGAGGGACCGGCGGTGCTCCACCTCAGGAGGCCTTGACGCCGGCGTCGGCGATGACCTTCGCCCAGGTGCCGAGCTGCTCTTCGAGCTTGGCCCGGTGCGCCTGCGGGGTCGCGTCCTCGGCCGCGACCGGCGCGGTGCCGAGCTTGGCCATCTGGTCGACGACCCCCTTGTCGGCGAGTGCCACCTTCAGCGCCTCGGACAGCTTCTGGACGACGTCCTGTGGCGTGCCCTTCGGGACATAGAGACCGTGCCACACGCTGACCTGGAGCTGGGGCAGCCCGGCCTCGGTCGTGGTGGGCAGGTCGGGCAGGCTCTTCACCCGCTCCGGCGTGGTGACCGCGTACGCCTTCACCTCGCCCGCGGAGATCTGGCCGCTGGTGTTGGTCGTCTGGTCGCACATGAAGTCGACCTGGCCGCCGACGAGGTCGGTCAGCGCGGGGCCGGTGCCCTCGTACGGGACCTCCTGGAGCTTGACCCCGGCGGCGGACTGGAACAGCAGGCCGCACAGGTGGGACGCGGCGCCGATGCCGGCGTTGGCCAGCGTGACCTTGCCGGCGTTCGCCTTCACGTAGGTCACGAGGTCCTGGAGCGTCGCGGGCGCGAAGTCCTTGCGGGCGACGACCGTCATCGGCACCTCGGTGACGAGCCCGACCATCTCGAAGTTCTCCAGCGGCTTGTAGCCCAGGTCCTTGTACAGGGCGGGCGCCGTCGACATGCCGATGTGGTGCATGAGCACGGTGTAGCCGTCCGGATCGGCCCGCGCGACCTCGCCCGCGCCGACCGTGCCGCCCGCGCCCTCGGCGTTCTGGACGACGACCTTGGCGCCGAGCTTGGCGGCCATCGGCTCGGCGATCATGCGGGTGACGGTGTCCGTGGGGCCGCCCGCGCTGAACGGCACGACGAACGTGATGTTCTTGTCCGGGTAGCCCCCGGCGCCGCTCGCGCCCGCGCCGGGGGCGCCCCCGTTTCCGGAACAGGCCGCGACGAGCGAGACGACGCCGATCGTGGCGACCATCCGCGCGACGGCCCGGTATCTGCTGGTCGTTCTCATATCGCGGCCTCCTCCTCGGCGCACGCGCGTTTGTCGGTAAGTGCGCGGCCTCAGTCTCGGCTGGCGGGGACGCGGATGGTGTCAGAGAAATCCCAAGAATGTGCCGGATGCCAGAGAAATTCCAAGAAGCGGAGGGCTGACCAAGTACCGATCCGGGCCGTACAATCCGCCGGTATGCGGATCACCATCATCGAGGATGACGACCGCGTGGCGCGGGCTCTGGTGACCGTCCTGGCCCAGGCGGGCTTCGAGGTCCACCGCGTCGCCACCGCCGCGGAGGCCGTGCGCGCCGCCCCGTCCGATGTGGTCCTCGTCGACCTGGGTCTGCCCGACGGCGACGGACTCGACGTGATCCGCAAGCTGCGTGACCGCCCGGAGACCGCCGTCATCGCCGTGACGGCGCGATCGGAGGAGCACGAGCGGGTCCGTGGCCTGCGCGCCGGCGCGGACGACTACATCGTGAAGCCGTTCGGCATCCCGGAGTTGCTGGCCCGGATCGACGCCGTCCTGCGGCGCACCCGGGTGGCTCGTGCCCTGAGCCACCCGGACGAGCCGCTCGTCCTCGGCCCGATGCGGATCGGCGTCGGCACCCGCGAGGTCACCGTCGACGGCACGCTCGTGACGCTGACCCGCAAGGAGTTCGAGCTGCTCCTGCTGCTGGCCCGGCGGGCACCGAACGTGGTGAGCCGCGACGTCATCCTCGACCAGATCTGGGGAGCGACCTGGGAGTCCTCGAGCCGCACCCTGGACACCCACATCGCGGCGTTGCGGCACAAGCTCGGGCCTGTCGTGCTGATCCGCACGATCCACGGAGTCGGCTATCGGCTCCTGGCCGACCAGCCGGAGCTGATCGGCTGACGCGCCGTGCACCGTCGCCTGCTCGCCGTCCTGGTGCCTCTCGCGGTGCTGCTCGTCGCGGCGCTCGGGGTGCCGCTCAGCGTCACCGTGGCCGAGCGGGAGATGCAGGAGACCTACGTCGACCGGCTCAACGACGTCGGCCGGTTCGCGTCGCTGGCCGAGACCGCGCTGTCGACCGGGCGGACCGAGGCGCTCCACCAGGAGCTGACGCACTACCACAGGCTGTACGGCATCCCGGTCGCGGTGATCGACATGTCGGGCACGGTGCTGCTCGGACCGGCCGGCGCGTACCGGGAGGCGGCGCGGGCCGAGCCGGCGTTGCCCCGGATCGTGACCGCGGCGCTGGCCGGGGCGAGGTCCGAACCGTCCTGGGAATGGGCGCCGTGGGACGACTCCGCGCTCGTGGTCGCGGAGCCGGTGGGCCGCGACAGCGAGGTCGTCGGCACCGTCGTGACGATCTCCGACCTGTCGAGGACGCGCCATCGCATCCTCGTGCGATGGGCCCAGCTCGCCGGGCTCGGGCTGCTGCCGTTGGTCGCGCTGGTGGCCGTCGCCTGGCCGGTGTCGGCGTGGGTGCTGCGGCCGGTGCGGGAGCTGGACGCGGCGAGCTCCCGGATCTCGCGGGGCGACCTCACCATCCGGGCGGACGCCGAGGCCGGCCCGGTCGAGCTGCGGCGGCTCGCGGAGTCGTTCAACACCATGATGGACGCGGTCGAGAACGCCGTGCAGCGGCAGCGGGCGTTCGTGTCCGACGCGTCGCACCAGTTGCGCAACCCGCTGACCAGCCTCCGGCTCGCCGTGGAGAGCCTGGAACCGCACCTGCGCGCGTCCGGCGACGGGCGGCAGGTCTACGACGTCGCCGTCGACGAGCTGAAGGCGATGCAGCGGATGCTGAACTCGCTGCAGGCCAGTGCGCGGATGGAGAGCATACGGACGGCGTCGCCGGTGGATCTCGACGCGGTGCTGGCGACCCGGGTGGACCGGTGGCAGGCGTTGACGGCGACGGCGGGGCAGACACTGGCGGTCGACGTGCCGCCGGGGCTGCGGTTGCTGGAGCCGCCGGGCGGGCTGGGCAGCGTCCTGGACGAGCTGATCAGCAACGCGTTACGGCTGTCGGACGCGCGGGTGGTGGAGGTGACCGCCCGGGTCGCCCCCGGTCGCACGAGCACCGCCCCGGTCGCCCCCGGTGGCGCGGGCGCCGGACCCGGCGACGCCTCCGCGGCAGGAGAGGTGGTCACAATCGCCGTCCGCGACGACGGCCAGGGAATCGACGCGTCCGAGCGAGCCCAGGCGCTACAGCGGTTCTGGCGGTCGCCGCGGCACCAGAACGTGCCCGGCACCGGCCTGGGGCTGGCGATCTGCGCCGACCTGGTCGGGGCGGCCGGGGGCGAGCTGCGGCTGGAGGAGGGCCTGCCGCGCCCGGACGGGTCCGGGCGCGGATTCGCCGCGGTGGTCGCGTTGCCGGTCGTTCCACGGGTGGCGTCGCCGGCCGGCGACCCGGCTCCGTCACAGGTCTGAGAACCTGTGCCCGTCGCGTGTCCGAGGCCCCGGGCTCCCTCGCCGGTCCGAGGCCCCGGGCCCCGTCACCGGCCCGTCGCCGTCGCATGCCTGTCGCCGTCACCTGCCCGTCGTTGTCCGGGGTCAGCGCTTGCGGTCGCGGAACCAGGCGGCCGCGCCCGGATGGAGCGGGATCGACGCGGTGGAGATCCCGGTACGCACGTTGATCTGCCACGTTTCCGGAACGGCCTCTGGAAGGGCCTCGGCGTCGCGACTGGCGGAGATGATCGTGCCGGTGTGCGTGAAGATCGTGTCGGTGATGGCGTGGACCAGGTCGTCGGGCAGGTCGTTGCGCACGAGAAGCACGTTCGGCACGGCGACGGTACGGGTGGCAGGGACGCCGGCGTAGGCGGTCGCGGGGATCATGGCCGGAGTGTAGGGACCGGGGAACGCCGCGAAGAGCGCGTCCGCCTGCGCGTCCAGCGGGATCAGCCGGATCGGGTGCCGCTGCGCCAGCTCCGTGACGGCGGGGGTCGGGACGCCGGTCAGGGAGAACATCGCGTCGATCTCGCCGTCGCGCAGCGCCGCCGCCGATTCGGCCTGGCTGAGGTACCGGCCGTCGGCGTTCACCCGGCCGAGCTCCAGAACCCGCAGCGACGTGAACTCGGTGCCCGAGTCGCGGGCGCCGAGGGACACGCGCCTGCCCTCCAGGGCACGGAACCCGTCGATCGCCGAACCGGCCATGACCACGAGATGCAGGTGACTGTCATAGAGCCGGCATATCGCCGAGAGTCCCTCGGGCGCGCTGCCGTCGGTCGTGATCAGCGCGTCCAGGCTCGTCAGCCCGAGGTGCACCTCGCCGGCCCGCAGCATCCGGATGTTGTCGGTGGACGCCCCGCTCGGCACGGTGACCAGGGTGGCACCCGGCACCTGCTCGGAGACGTGTTCGGCCAGCGCGCCGCCGATGCGCCGGTACACCGCCCCCGCAGGCCCGGTGGCCAGTCGCAGGTGGACCCTGTCGACCTCGGGCTGCCGGGAGCAACCGGCGAGCAGCCCTCCGGCGGCCAGGAGCACCGCCCGCCGGCTGAGCCGTGGCTCCCGGTCCAGCGCCGTGCCTGGACGGTACGGACGGCGACCACCGGTCACCGACAACGTCGGCGTCTCGTCAACACACCGCATCCGCGCCACCCTCCGGCAAGGCCTCGTCGGCGTCAACCCCGCCCAGGCCGTCCACCGCCGTCTTCGGGACCTGGTCGGACAGGCTCCGTGAGGTCTCTCGGTCCATGGTCGTCCAGACTCGTGCCCGGCATCCGCGTTGGCAAGATCACGCAGAGGATGCCGGGTCAGGCCTGGGGCGGAGCGCGCGTCGCCGGTCCGCCACCTGGGCTTTTACCATGAAAACATGACAACACCCGACAACGAGCTCAGGAGTTTTCTTCGTGCGAGCCGGTCCCGGATCGAACCGGGTGACGTCGGCCTGGCCGGCGGCACCCTGGGCCGCCGGGTCCAGGGCCTGCGCAGGGAAGAGGTCGCGGTCCTCGCCGGCGTGAGCGCCGACTACTACGCCCGGCTCGAGCAGGGCCGGGAGCGCAACCCGTCGGCACAGGTCGTCGATGCCATCGGCCGCGCGCTGCGGCTGTCCACCGAAGCTCTCGAACACATGTTCAGGCTCGCCGGCCTCAACCCGCGCCTCGTCAGGGAAAGCCCTCGGGACCTCGTACACCCCTCGCTGCTGGAGTTGCTGAACGCCTTCCCGTCCTCGGCGGCCTACGTGCTCGGCCCGGCGTTCGACGTGCTCGCCGCCAACTCGATCGCCGACGCCCTGCTCGCGCCCTTCGGGGAGGAGCGCAACATGCCGCGCGTCCTCTTCACGCACCCGGAGGCGAGGACCGTGTTCGTCGACTGTGAGCTGCTGCGCCGCAGCACCGTCCACGCGCTTCGGCTCAACGCCGGGCGCTTCCCCGGCGACGCCGCCATCGGAGGGCTGGTGGAGGAGCTGTCCGAGACGTCGCCCGAGTTCAGGGAACTCTGGAACGGTCACGAGGTCGGCAGGCTGACGCGGGCCTTCAAGGTCTTCGTGCACCCGGTGGCGGGCCGGATCGAGCTGACGTACCAGACCTTCGACGTGCATGACGCCGCCGGGCAGCAGCTCCTCGTCGGCACCCCGCGGCCGGGCTCCCGCAGCGAGGAAGCGCTGGTCCACCTGGCCTCCCTCACCCCGGCGAGCTGATTCCTAGGAGCGCGACACCCAGGCAGCGGCTGCCTTCCGGCCGGGGCACCGGCCACGGAGCATCGGTACGACGGCGGGAGACCTCGCCGTGGACCGGGTTCCCAAGGAGCAGACGCACATGCCAACCCCGACACAGACCGCAGCCGCGGCGTACTCGATGACCATCGACGGCGTGGCCGTCCCGGCGGCGTCGACCTACCCCGTGATCGATCCGGCCACGTGCCGGGTCGTCGGGGAGGCGCCGGACTGCACCCGCGAGCAACTGGACGCCGCCGTCGCCGCCGCCCGCCGTGCTCAGCCGGGCTGGGCGGCCCTCCCCGTGGCGGACCGCCGGCGGTACCTGCGCACGATCGCCGAGGTGATCGACGCGAACGCCGAGAAACTCGCCCGTCTCGTCACCCTGGAGCAGGGCAAACCCCTGGCCGCCGCCACCGGCGAGGTCGCCGGGCTGGGTCACTGGCTCCGGGAGACCGCGGCTCTCGATCTTCCCGTGACGGTGAACCAGGACGACGCGGAGCGGCGTTCGATCACCCGCCACGTACCGCTGGGGGTGGTCGCGGCGATCACCCCGTGGAACTACCCGATGGGCCAGCTGTCGTTCAAGCTCGGCCCCGCCCTGCTGGCCGGCAACACCGTGATCGTGAAGCCGTCGACGTTCACCCCGTTGTCGGCGCTGCGACTGGGCGAGCTGCTGCGCGACGTGCTGCCGGCCGGGGTCGTCAACGTCGTCACCGGCGCGGACGGACTGGGCCCGTGGGTGACCCGGCATCCGGGCATCGACAAGATCAGCTTCACCGGGTCGACCAGGACCGGGCGCGACGTCATGGCCGGTGCCGGCGCCTCGCTGACCCGCGTCACGCTGGAACTCGGCGGCAACGACCCGGCGATCGTGCTGCCGGACGTCGACGTCGACCAGGTCGCCGAGCAGCTGTTCTGGGGCGCGTTCGGCAACGCCGGCCAAATCTGCCTGGCCACCAAGCGCCTCTACCTGCACGCCGACGTGTACGACCGGATCGCCGCGCGGATGGTCGGCCTCGCCGAGCGGGTGACGGTCGGCAACGGCCTGGACGAGGGCGTGCGGATCGGCCCGATCTCCAACCGCCGCCAGTACGACACCGTCGTCGACCTGCTCCGGGACTCCCGGGACCGTGGCCACGAGATCCTCACCGGCGGGCTGCCCGAGGACGAGCCGGACGGACTGTTCCTCCGCCCCACCCTGATCGGCGACCCCCCGGAGAACGCCAGGATCGTTCAGGAGGAGCAGTTCGGCCCGGTGCTGCCGCTGCTGAGATTCCACGACGTCGAGGACGCCGTCGCCCGCGCCAACGCGAGCGAGTACGGCCTGGGCGCCTCGGTGTGGTCCGCGGACCCGGACGCCGCCCTCGCCGTGGCCGAGCGGCTCCAGGCCGGCACCGTCTGGGTGAACGAGATCATGCACCTGTCGCCGCTCGTGCCCTTCGGCGGCCTCAAGCAGTCCGGCATCGGGGTCGAGAGCGGTCAGGCCGGCCTGCTCGAGTTCACCGAGCGACAGACCCTCACGGTCAGGCGGTGACCGCGATCGCCCTGCCGGCCACCCGGCGCGATCAGTGCGCGTGATCGTCGCCGATGCGTTCGGAGATCTCGAACATGTTCCCCCACGGGTCACGGAAGAAGGCGAGGCGTGCGCTGATGTCGTCGATCTCGAACGGCGGGTTGACGATGTCCACGCCGCGCCGGCGGAGCTCGGCGAGGGTGTCGTCGACGCTGTCCACGGAGAGACAGACGTGGTTGTAGCCGTTCACCGACAGGCTGGCGTCGACGTCGCCGAACCTGGGCTGGGCCGCCGCACCGGGGCCGCCGAGGATCTCCAGGCGGAAGTCGTCCTGGGCGGGCGGCAGGATGTAGGCGAGGGTCAGGTCGCCGTACGGCCAGGTCTGCAGGACCCGCCAGCCCATCGTGTCGACCCAGAACGAGCGGGCCTCCTCAAAGTCGGGGTAGCGGATCCCGGTGTGGTGCCCGCGCATGGAGGCGAACGGCGACGCGCTGTCGTGCGGCGGGCTGGGAGGCAGTGGCATTGCGGGCTCCTTCGTATGGTCACCTCCGTTTGGGAGGCGTCGAAAGTCAGTGAAGCGTCGCGAGCCGGATCTGATATCCGTCAAACGACTGTCCTCGTGACCGAGAGGCTCCGGAACGTGACGGTACGACGGAGAGGGGCACACCGTGCCCTGAGCTGACCGCACCGTTTCGTAGGATGGTCGTTCTACCCAATATGGAGGTGAAAGACGCACGTGAACCCGGCCGCGACCGCGTCCGAGAGCCTCGTCGGCCGCGAAGAGGCTCTCGCGAGAGTGCGCGCCCTCCTCGGTGACGACGTGATCGGTGGCGGGGCGGCGTTGTTGCTCGGTGATCCCGGTGCGGGCAAGACCGCGGTGCTGGGCCGGATCGCGGCCGACGCCGAGGGCGAGGGCGCTCGGGTCCTGTGGGCGTCGGGTGTGCGGTTCGAGTCCGATGTCAGCCATTCCGGCCTGCACCAGCTGCTGTTCGGCATCCACGAGAGCTTCGGCGTTCTCGATCCGGAGCACCGGGACGCGCTGCGAACGGCGCTCAGCTTCAGCACGGGTCCGGCGCCGAGCCGGATGCTGGTGTGCAACGCGACGTTGTTGCTGGTACGGGCGATGGCGGCGCATCGGCCGCTGTTACTGGTGGTCGACGACCTGCCGTGGGTGGATCGGGCCAGCGCGGCGGTGCTGGGTTTCGTGAGCCGACGTCTGGCCGGCAGCCAGGTCGGCTTCCTGGGCGCGGCGCGTTCGGGGACGGCGGGGTTCTTCGAAGCCGCGGGCCTGCCGCGGCACGAGCTGGGTCCGGTGGACGACGGCTCGGCGTGGGAGATCGTCGGTCGTCGTTTCCCGGGGTTGGCGCCGTCGGTCCGGCGGCGGGTGGTGGCGGAGGCGGCGGGAAACCCGCTGGCGTTGCTGGAGCTGCCCGAGGCGCTGACGGGTGATCAGCGGCGGGCGGCGGCGCAGTTGCCCGCGGTGCTGCCGTTGACCGAGCGGCTGGAGAGCCTGTTCGCCGAGCGCGTGTCGCGCGTTCCACCGGCCGGCAGGGAAATGCTGCTGCTCGGTGCTCTGGACCGCAACGGCGGGCGGGACGCGATGCGTGCCGCCGGGGAGAGCTGCCTCGACCTGCTGGCGCCGGCGGAGCGGGAGCGCCTGGTCCAGCTCGCGCCGGACTCGCGACACTTCACCTTCCGCCATCCGCTCATCCGATCGGCCGTCGTGGGCGTGTCGACGACCGCGGAGCGGCAGCGTGCGCACCGCGCCCTGGCCGAGGCGCTGAGCGGGCATCCGGAGCAGCGGGCGTGGCATCTGGGTGAGGCCGCGGCCGGTCCGGACGAGGAGGTGGCGGCGCTGCTGGAGCGGTCGGCGCGGCTGGCCAACTCGCGGGGCGACGCGGCCGGCGCGATCGTACGGCTGAACCGGGCGGCCGCTCTGAGCCCGGAGCCGTCCGGCCGGGCGCGGCGGCTGGCCCTCGCGGCCTACCTCGGGGCCGAATCGGTCGGCGAGGCCGGCGCCGACCTGTTCCTCGAGGAGGCAGAACGTACCGGTGGCGCGCCGTTGCTCGCCGTCACCGCCTCGGCCGCCCTGCTGATCAACGGTGACGGCGACGTGCCGACGGCGCACGGCCTGCTGGCGTCGGCGATCGAGACCGGGGACCACGGCTACGACGGACGCGACGACGCGCTGACCCGGTCGATGCACACCCTGCTGCTGCTGACGCGGTACGCCGGCACGGCCGAGGCGCTGGAGCGCTATCTCGCGCTGTTCGACCGGCTGAAGCCGCCCGTCGATCCCGACCTCGAACTGCTCACCAGGATTTTCGCCGACACGGCCGACCCGGATCCGGCGGTCATCGCCGATCTGTCGGCCCAGCTGGCCCGCCTGCACCGGGAGGCGGACCCGAACCGCGTCGTCCGCATCGGCTCCGCGGTGCAGTACCTCGACCGGCTCGGCACGGTGCGGAACGACCTGTGGCGAGTGGTCAGGCAGGGCCGGGCCGGCGCGGCGCCGACCCGCCGCCAGATCACCGCCCTCGCGATGCTGGGCCGGGAGCTGTTCCACGCGGGACGGTGGGACGCGGTCGCCGAGATCGCCGACGAGGGCGACCGGCTGTGCGCGGAACGCGGATTCCCCTTCCCCCGCTGGATCTTCCGCAGCCAGCGGGGACTGATCGCCGCCGCCCGCGGCGAGGACGGATCCATCAACGACGAGCTCGTCCGATGGGCGATGGCCCGGCAGGCCGGCGGTGTCGAGATGTTCGCCCGGCACGGGCTGGCGCTGCACCACATCGGGCAGGCCGACTTCGAGGCGGCCTACCGGGAGGCGACGTCGATCGCACCGCCCGGCTCGCTGCCCGGCCATCTCCCGCAGGCGCTCTGGGTCGCCCTGGACCTGGTCGAGGCGGCCGTACGCACCGGCCGGCAGGCCGAGGCGGTCGCGCACGCCGCCGTACTGCGCGGGGCCGGAGCGACGCGGTTGTCCTCGCGGCTGGGCCTGATTGCGGCCGGCGCGACGGCGCTGGTGGCCGAGGACGACGAGGTACGCGCGGCGTTCGGCCGGGCGCTGTCGTCGCCGGACGCCGCGCGGTGGCCCTTCGACCAGGCGCGGGTACGGCTGGCCTTCGGTGAGCGGCTCCGCCGGATGGGCGCGGTGGGGGAGGCGCGGGCGGAGTTGCTCGGTGCGGCGGACGTCCTCCGCCGGTTGGGGGCGGTGCCGTGGTCGAAGCGGACGGAGAACGAGTTGCGCGCGACGGGGCTGTCGCGTCCGCGCGCGAACGGCCTGCCTCCGGCGTTGACGGCGCGGGAGCGGGAGATCGCGGAGCTGGCGGCGGCGGGGTTGACGAACAAGGAGATCGGTAAGCGGTTACACCTGTCGCATCGGACGGTGGGTTCGCACCTGTACCAGCTGTTCCCGAAGCTGGGCCTGCGCGGCCGCGCCGGCCTTCGCGACGCGCTGCTGGCACTGACCGAACCGGCGGCGGCGGACCGGCTGTCCTCCGGTTCCTGAGCATCCGAGGCGCCCCGGAGGTGGGCCTCCACAAGGAGCATCCGAGGCGCCCCGAAGACGGGCGCCACGAGGGACCTCCCGCCGGGCCGGTGGGAGGTCCCTTTCGTACGGCTCAGGCGACGTGGTCGGTCGAGCGGGCCAGTTCCCGCCAGGTCTCGAGCTCCGCGCCGACGGCCGCGAGCTTGGCGCGGATGTCGGCCAGCGTCGAGGTGCCCAGCGGGATCCGGGCCGGCATCTCGTCGAGATCCGCGACGGCCAGGATCGCGGCCGCGGCTTTCACCGGGTCGCCCTCCTGCAGCCCGTGGTTCTCTCCCGCCCAGACGCGCGACGCCCCGCCGGTGACGGCATAGTCATCGATGATCCGCTCCACGTGCCGCAACGACGTCGAGCCGAGGAAATCGGTGCGCAACGGGCCGGGTTGCACCGAGGTCACCTGGATGCCGAGCGGGGCGAGCTCCAGGCCCAGCGCCTCCGTGAGGCCCTCGACCGCGAACTTCGTCGCGCTGTAGACACCCCAGCCGGCCCACGCGACCACGCCGCCGGTCGAGCTCACGTTGAGGATCCTGCCGTGACCGGCCGCGCGCATCACCGGCACGACCGCCCGGATGACCGTCAACAGGCCGAAGACGTTGATGTCGAAGACGCCGCGCGCCTCGGCGTCACTGGTCTCCTCGACCGCGCCGACCAGCCCGCGCCCGGCGTTGTTCACCAGGACGTCGATGCCGCCGAACCGGGACACCGCCGCTTTGACGGCCGCGTCCGCCTGTCCCTGGTCGGTGACGTCCAGCGGCACCACCAGCAGGTTGTCCGGACGGCCGGGCAGTGCTTTCTCGACCGCCCGCGGATCCCGCGCGGTCGCCACGACCGAGTCGCCGCGCTCCAGCGCGGCCTTCACGATCTCCAGGCCCAACCCACGCGACGCACCGGTGACGAACCAAACAGACACGATGTTCTCCCTTGCCGGATGTTGCTGACGCATCCCATTAGGGCCCCGCCGGGAGGCGAAACGAAGAGGCTGGCTGGTACCCGTCATCCTGGCTCTGACAGAGCCACGGAGCCGGCTACGCCGTCGTCGGGGGCACGTTCTTCCTGATCTCCGCGCTGCGCCTGCGCGCGGAGGCCGGGCTGCCTGGCTCCGGCAGTACCACCCAGAGCCCGCTCCCCGGCGGCCTGGCCAGCCATACTGGTTCGCATGGCGACCGGTAACGAACTGCGCGATTTCCTCACCTCGCGACGCGCGGCGCTCTCCCCCGAGGACATGGGACTGCCCAGCCCCACCACGGCCCGCCGGGTCAAAGGGCTGCGCCGTGAGGAGGTCGCGATCCTCGCCGGGGTCAGCGTCGACTACTACGTCAAACTCGAGCAGGGCCGTGTCGGCAACGTCTCCGAGCAGGTGATCGACGCGGTCGGGCGGGCGCTGCGGCTCGACGAGGTCGAGGGCAGGTATCTTCGATCACTGCTGCACCCGGGCATCGAGCACGCCGCTCGCCGCGGGCCCGCCGTGGTCAAGGCGCGGCCCGCCCTGCTGTCCATGATCCACGCCATCGACGTGCCGGCCGTCGTCCACGGCCCGCACCTCGAGGTGCTCGGCATCAACCACGCCGGCAAGGCACTGCTGGACGACTTCGCCGCGATGCCGGTCGCGGAACGCAACACCGCCCGATGGATGTTCCTGAACCCGCGCGCCCGCGTCGTCTACCGCGACTGGGCGGAGATCGCCGCCGACATCGTCGCCGTCCTGCGGGCCGGCGCGGTGCCCGGCACCGACAACGAGACCCTGTCGAGAATCGTCGGTGAGCTCAGCACCCGATCCGAGGAGTTCGCGAGCATGTGGGCCGACTACCGGCTCTCCGAACACCAGCACGGCGTCAAACGGTTCTTCCACGAGGCCGTCGGCGACATGCGGCTCAATTATCAGACGCTGCACCTGCCGGACAGCCACGGACAGACCATCGTCATCTACACCGCCGACACGGGATCACCATCCGAGGAGAAGCTCCGGCTCCTGGCCAGCTGGACCGCCGAGGCGCGCTCGGAACCCGCGCGAAGGACCGCATGAGACGAGGCGCGGCCGGGCCTGAAGCGGGCCGTGCGGCCAGGTCGCCGTACCGTCGCCCAGGGCGATGCCGGGTGTTCGCGGGCGGGCCCCGTCACGTCGACCCCCTGCCGGCCGTCGGGACCAGCAGGGCGGCAGCGGCCTGCTCCGCCAGCCAGGCGGCGCCGTCGGCCCAGTCCCAGCCGAGCTCGCGGACCGTTTTCCACCCGCCCCGGCCGAAGTAGAACCAGAGAATCTGCTCGGTCCTGACCTGGTCGGTGCGAACGGCTCCGAGCGTCACCAGGTGTTTGGCGATGCGGGCCAGCCGGCTCCGGTAGCGCTGGACGGCGCGCTCGGCCACGGCCGCCACCGCGGGATCGGCGGTGGCGTTGTCGAACAGCAGGTTCAGGACGCTCTCGTGGCGCCGCGTCATGTCGCCCGTGCCCTCGGCCGTCCGGCGCAGGATGTCACGGCCGTCGGCCGAGCCGAGTGCGGCGTTCAGGGTGGCCTGGATCTGCTCGTCGCCGGCGCTCTCCGCGACCAGTGCCTCCATCAGCGCCGCCTTGCCGCCCACACTCGTGTACACGGTGTTCAGGGCGACTCCCGCTCGTTCGGCGATCCCGGCCACCGTGGCTCTCGCGTACCCCTGCTCGGCGAAGAGCTGCTGCGCGGCTCGCAAGATCGCGGCGCGGGTCTCCCGAGCCGCGACGGCCCGGACCGTCGAGGTGTACGCACGCTTTGCCATGAAATCACTATGACAGTAGAACATTGATAGTAATGAACATACATTCATAGTATATGGATTACTATGAAAATATGTTGATCGACCCGAACTCCCCTGTGGACAAGCCCGAGACCCAGCAGATGAAGGTCATCCACCGCGCGATGCGCCGCGAGTTCGCGCAGCTCCCCGAGCTGATCGCCGCCGTGCCCGCCGGCGACGTCGCCCGCGCGCGCCTGCTCGGCGCCCATCTCGACCTGGCGCTCGTCATACTGCACGAACACCACGAGGCCGAGGACGAGCTGCTCTGGCCGATCCTCATCGAACGCGTCCCGCTCGAGAAAGACCTGATCGAGGTCATGCGGCGGCAGCATGACGTGATCGCCCGAGCCGTCGGCGTCGTCGAGGCCGAGCTGCCGAGCTGGACCGCGGAGGCGAGCCCCACGGCCCGCGACCGCGTCGCCGGTGCCCTGCGCGACCTCGGCCCGGCCCTCACCGAGCACCTCGAACTGGAGGAGAGCGCGGTGCTCCCGCTCATCCACGAGCACCTCACCGTGCCGGAGTGGCTGGCGCCGCAGGAGTACGCGATGAAGCACGGCCCGAAGAGCCTCACCGGCAAGCTGACCATGGCCGGCATGGTCCTGGAGGACGCGACACCGCGCGAGCGGGCCTGGTTCCTCGGCGAGATGCCTGCTCCAGCCAGGTTCCTGTGGCGCGTGATGGGTGCCCGGCGGTATGGGGCCCACGTGCGCGCGGTGCGCGCCGGAGCGCTGGGCTAGGCACGGATCGGTCACCGACCGGCGAGGTTTCCACGGTTCGGCCCCCGTCAGGGTGGCTCAAGTCGCCGGGCCAGTCATTCGACCTACATCCCCGAAGGCCCTCCGCCGCTCTACTGGTCGCCAATGATGTTGATACGACACGGATGAGAGGAACATCTGCCGACCGGCCACGACATGTTTTGGGACGTTCATGAAAATTGAGATATACGCCGATGTGCTGTGCCCGTGGTGCTACATCGGTAAAAGACGCCTGGCGGCCGCTTTGGCGCAGCACGATGACCGCGACAGCCTCGAAATCGTCTGGCGCGGCTACGAGCTCGCTCCGGAGGCGGGCCGGACCCCCGGCCCGACCGCCGCCGAGGCCATGACCGGCTGGTTCGGCGAGCAGGCGCCCGCCCGCATCGCCCAGATCCAGTCGCTGGGCGCCGCGGAAGGCCTGGAGCTGAACCTGCGTCTGGCCCGCCCGGTGAGCACCTTCGACGCACACCGGCTGAGCAAGCTGGCCGCCGACCGCGACCGCGCCGACCGGATGATGGAGCTCCTGCTGCACGCGTACCACACCGAGGGGCTCAACGTGGCCGACCCGCAGGTCCTGCGGCGCCTGGGCGGCGAGGCCGGGCTGGACGGCGATGAGACGCGCGCGGTCCTGGCCGGTGACGACTACGCCGACCAGGTACGCGCCGACCGGCGTCGCGCGGCCGAACACGGTGTCACCGGCGTTCCCAGCCTGGTGATCGACGGCCGGCCGCCGGTCTCCGGAATTCAGCCCATCGCCGACCTGCTGCGACTGCTGTAGCGCGGCCCCGCCGGAGGCACTTCGCCACGACGTCGCCCGGCCGATACGCGGACGCCGACTCCGATGAGAAGTACCGCTCCGGCATTGATCAGAACATCCAGGGCGGCGAGGTCGAGGTTGAATTCATACCTGTGGAGAGCGCGAGAAACCATCTAAAAGCCGATGACCGGGGAAGTCATCGCAGCCACTCGAAACACCGAGGACCACGAGCTTTTGCGAACGCGGTGGACAAGCGTGATCAGAAAGGGGAGAAGAACGACGGCGAGGGCTCAGGGGCGTCGCCTCCGCTCACGAATCGCCGCCTCCGGGCGTAGTCCAAGCCCGATCAGCGCTGTGAGCCATGGCCACAACGGGGACCCGCCGTCGAAGAGCAGGATGCCGAAGGACAGAACGACGCCGCCGACCAATGCGACAGATCCCATGACGCGGATAAACGTAATGTCGTCGTCGGGTCTGGGGCCAGGAATGTGGGGAGGCGGGGTCTCTGAGGGAAGCGCTCCAGCCCGATTCCGGGCGCGGCCCGAGCACGGCGTACGCGAGACCGGCCCCGGGCCGCACGCGCGGTGTGCGACCGAGCGCAGGTCCATCCCCGGGCGGTCGCCGGCCCGGGGATGGACCGACGTCACCTCACGTCGCGACGGTGAAGGTGTCGATGTCGAAATGGTCGGCCCGCTGCACACCGGACTGCGACGTGAACGCCTCGCCCTCCACCGTCCGGGCGCCGGTGCCGCCGTCGCCGCGCGCGTTCAGGGAGACGCGGACTCACGCGACGGCCATGTCGATCGTTCACATCGGAGAACCCGCTCGGGGAGGGTCGAACCGTCAGCCGAGGGCCTCGAGCAACTCGCGCTCGCGCCGGACGCTGAGGCCGGCGCGTCTTGCCCGGTCCAGACCCTGCTCGCGTTCCCAGAGCAGCGTGTCGGCCAGCAGTTCCGCCCGGGGCCGATGACGGAGCCCCGCGGCGCGCGCCGCGGACCCGTTCCGGGCCGAGAATCCTTCCCAGCCCGGCTCGACCAGCCACATCGGCAGCGACTCGGCCCCCATGTACTCGGCCACGCCGTTCGCGAGTAGCCATGTCGAGTCGGCGGTGACCACCGGACCGGTGTGCCCGCCGACAGCGCGGGACAGCTCGATCCACTCCCCGAAGGGAACGAGCGGACCGACGGCGTCGTACGTGCCCGTGCTTCCCGCCTCCGCGGCGGCGAGCAGCCAGGCGGCGAGGTCTCGCACGTCGACCGCCTGCGTCGGTCTCGCCGGTGCGTCGGGAACCAGCATCGGCCCCTGCGGATCACGTGCGGCACGGGCCACCCAGTAGCCGGAGCGTCCGCTGTGATCACCCGGGCCACCGATCAGACCGGCGCGTGCGATGAGAAGGCGGTCGCCAACCACGGACGCCGACGCCTGCTCGCAGGCGACCTTCGCCTCGCCGTACAGCGCGCGGTCGACCTCGCTTCGGCCGGTCGGAGCGAGCAGGGCCGCGGACTCGTCCGCACCCGGCACGGCATGGGAGGCGTAGGCACTGACGGATGAGACATAGACCCAGTGCCTGGCCCTGCCGCCCAGTACGTCGAGCGCCTCACGAACGAAGCCCGGCTGCCACGACACCTCGACGACCGCATCCCATTCGCGGTCGAGCAACGGTTCGTACCCCGAAGGATCGCGCCGGTCGGCGGCCACCAGCCTCGCTCCCTCCGCGACTGCTCCGCTTTCGCCGCGAGCGAGACACGTCACCCGATGACCGAGCTCAATCGCCTGCCGCGACACTTCCCGGCCCACCCACGCTGTTCCACCCAGAATCAAGATCTCCATCCCGACACCCAAGCACCGTGATCGCCGAACACCCGGGCGGGTTCACTCACAGCGGACCCGATGCGCTGACAGCGGACCCGATGTCGGCGACATGCATCGTTGACTGATGGCGATGATGTCCATGGTGACGCCGCGACGGGTATGACCCGCCGCTGACGCCTGTTCCCCGCCGTGCGTCGCACGGCGGGGAACCAGGGGCGGACGGTCTGCGGAGGTCAGGGGGTCAGAGTGATCCCCCGGTAGTAGTGCTTGAGGATCCTGGAGGAGCTCCAGCCCGCCCTGGCCTTGTCGCGGGAGCCGGTCTGCGACATCCAGTCGCCGGTGACCCAGTGGCCGCACGCCGTGGTCGTGGAGCAGTACTGGGCCCGGAAGATACTCCCGTTGCGCGTCATCCGGGTGCCCCACGTCGCGTCCACCGCGGCGTTCGTCGCCGCCGTCGCGGAGCCGGGCCTGTACACCTGGCTGTTCGTGTTGTCGGAGACGTCGTAGCACTGGCCGCTCGGCGTCTTGCTCGCCGATCTCAGCGCCCAGTACCAGCCGAAGTTCTTGACGGCGATCGCCCCGGCCCTGAGGGACTCCTTGGGCCAGTACGACGGCCACTCGTTGGGCAGGACGTTCTTGATGTAGGTCTTGAACTCCACCCGGTCCACGCGATTGAGGGATTTCCGGTAGACGAGGATCGTCGTGGGCAGCCTGCTGTGCGTGCCGTCGGTCTTGCACCCGGTCGGCGATGTGAAGCCGCCCATGAACTGGTGCGAGGCGTTCTGGTTCTTGAGGGTGGGGCTCAGGTTACCCCTGGCGCCTGCCTTGAAGTCCTGGTAGGTGCCGGTGTAGCCGCTGTTGAAGTACACGCGGACGGTCTTGCCACTGCGGTTCCAGACCGAGGCGGCGGCGTTCTTGATGCACTTGCCCTTGCCGGCGCCGGCTCCCTTGAAGTCGTAGCAGGAAGGCTGCGTCGTGGCGTAGTCGCCCACCGAGCCGGTGAAGTCGGAGACCGACCCCTGGTTGTTGCTGTTGAAGTAGTAGCAGAACTCACCGCTCTCACACACGCCGTTACGGCCCGCCGCCGAGGCGGGCGCCGCGGAGGCGAGCACCGCCCCGCCGAGCGCCATCGCCGCGGTGAGCCGCGAGATCAGCCGAACAGTTCGTGAAGGCACAGTTGTCTTCCTCGCTTCTCAGAGGTCTCGGCGCGTTATCGGATGCTGTAGCCCTGGGAGTTCCAGAACGAGGTCGGGTTCGGGTTCTCCAGGTGCGGGTCGCCGACGCTCTTGGCCGCGCGCGTGTGCCGTCCGGGGCGCATCTCCACGTGGGTGTGCGCGGACGAACTGCTCGACACCCCGCGCCACGCCTCGTCGGCGATGACCTGGTTGCGGCTGACCTGCTGGCCCACGCGCAGGGAGGACCGCGGAGCGGAGTGCAGGTAGATCACCGTCTTGTTCAGCGAGGCGTTGTAGATGGCGATCGTGGAGAGTCCCGCCCTGCCGTTGTATCCGCGGACGACGTTGATGACCTGACCGCCCACCAGGGCGTGGACATCCGCGCCCACCCCGCGGACGATGTCGATGCCCTCGTGCCGGCCGGAGGTGGAGGTGTAACCGTCGAAGCCGCAGCTGATCCTGCCGCTGGCCGTGTACAGCGAGAACGACATGTTGCTGCGCGATGACGATGACGGGCTGAACTGGTGCGAGGCGTTCTGGTTCTTGAGGGTGGGGCTCAGGTTGCCCCTGGCGCCTGCCTTGAAGTCCTGGTAGGTGCCGGTGTGGCCGCTGTTGAAGTACACGCGGACGGTCTTGCCACTGCGGTTCCAGACCGAGGCGGCGGCGTTCTTGATGCACTTGCCCTTGCCGGCGCCGGCTCCCTTGAAGTCGTAGCAGGAAGGCTGCGTCGTGGCGTAGTCGCCCACCGAGCCGGTGAAGTCGGAGACCGACCCCTGGTTGTTGCTGTTGAAGTAGTAGCAGAACTCACCGCTCTCACACACGCCGTTACGGCCGGCCGCCGAGGCGGGCGCCGCGGTGGCGAGTGCCGTCCCACCGAGCGTCATCATGGCGGTCGCCGCGGCGAGGATCCTGGTGAAAGTTCTCATGCTGTTCTCCTTCTGCCTGCTCATGTCTGGTTCTGTCTGCTTTTGACTGCTTCTGACTGCTTCTGACTGCTTCTGACTGCGGAGCCTGGGGTTCGGATGAGTCAGCGACGCCGGTACTCCTCCCAGGTGCGGATGGTCACCTTCGGACCGTCGTCCGGGCCACGGCCGGCGAGCCCGTTCAGGCCGAGGTAGTAGTCACCGACCTGGCGCTGGGCCTGGCTGGAGAGTCCGGTGTCGCTGATGGCGACGGCGTGGATGTGCCACGGCCAGTCGGCTTGGTCGGGGCTGCGCACCCATGCCGCGAAGCCGACACGTCGCAACGCGCGGACGACCGCGGTGCGGGTGGCGGAACTCATCCCCTTGACCGAGATGTCGACGACGCCGCCGCCGTCGTGGGTGCCCGCGGACGTGGGGTCGCCGCCGGGGTTGTACGACCCCTGATCCAGCTTGAAGTCGCGGCCGAGCAGCCGCTTCGCCTCGGCCAGCATGCTTCGCGTGCGGGTGTTGACGACGAAACCGTCGGTGGACACCCGGGTGCCCGGGTCGATGACGTGGGCGACCCTGAAGCGGCCGGCCCCGAGCCTGGTGAGCGACGCCTTGCCCGGCAGGCCGTTGGCGGCGAGACCGGTGAAGCCGAGCGACTTCTGGTACTTCGCGAAGGCGGTGACCGTGGTGGTGCCGAAGTAGCCGTCCACCCACTTCGCGTCGAGCAGGCGCCGGTCGCGCAGCGCCCGCTCGACGAGGAGCACACCGGCCTTGGCGCCCGGGGTCAGCGTGTCGTCAGGCCGCCGCGGGTCGATCTGGGCCGCCTTGACGGCGGCTTCCATGTTCACGCTCGGAAGGGCCCCGGCGTCGGCCGCCTGCGCCGCCGACATCCCGGACACTCCGGTCAGCGAAGCGAGCAGGGCGGCCGCCACGAGGGCAGCGGCGCGTGGAGGCAGCTTCATCGTTACTCCTGGTTTCGGGCGCTGGGGGCGATCCCTGTGCGGCCGAATCCAAGGTTTCGGTTTGCTCGCGTGTCCACAAGAAGATCGGTGTTGTCAGCCTGTTCGACAGACTCTCCGTACAGGCGTACGCGCCGTCTGACAGGTGATTCGACGGCGAATGAGACGCACAGCCCGCGACCGCGCAGGTTCCGGCGGGTGCAAGAACATGTCCGAGCTTCGCGACGGTGTGATGAAACGTGGCAGGACATGGTCGTACGTGATCCGCGTCGAGGACCCGGAGACCGCTGAGGGCAAGCCCGGGTGGGTGAGCGGCTTCGCCACGGAAGACGAGGCCGAAGCGGCTCGCGACGAGGCGCGTCAGCGCTCAGCGTGGCAAGCGCTCAGCGTGGCAAGCGCTCAGCGTGGCAAGCGCTCAGCGCATGGCGAACACTCAGCGTGGCAAGCGCTCAGCGTGTGAGTACGTCGACTCACGATCAAGGGCTCGATGGGCGGGACGGCCGCTCCCGCCTCCACCCCAGCCGACGCGCACGATTGCGATCCACAGCTCGAGCCTGATCGGGACATACGGATTCCGGAATCCAACGAAGGTCGTTGAACGTACGGACATCCAGCACCTGGCCGCCAGGTGCTGGATGTCCGCGTTCCCTTCGCCTGCTCCGGCCTTGAGCCGGGCCGTGCCGTTCTGTGCTGCACCATCATCAATGACTTTTATAAGGATGCACCTGACGAACTTCCCGCAGGTGCTCGGACACGGCTGCTTCCGCAGTAGGTCGGCTTGGCCCCCGGCGGGTCCTGCACAGGGCGGGCCGGGATCAGCCGGCGGTGCAGGTGACGGTGGCTCCGGCGCCGGTTCCGTTGCCCTGGAACCCGAAGTTGGTGCTCTGTCCGGCCGCCAGCCGCCCGTTGTAGCTCTGGTTGGTGACGGCCACGGTGCCGCTGGTGCCGGAGTTGACGCCGTTCCACAGGGAGGTGATCGTGGCCCCACCGGGCAGGGCGAGGGCGACCCTCCAGCCGTTGATCGCGGCGCCGCCTGCGGTGACGTTGACGGCGGCGACGAACCCGCCGGCCCATTGGTCCTGCACCGAGTAGGTCGCCGAGCAGCCCTGGGGCCCGCCGCTGGGCGTCGGGGAGGGGGACGGGGACGGGCTGACGGTGGGGGACGGGGAGGGGGTACCGCCGTCGAGCGTGAGGTTCTTCTGCTGGATCTGCCACTGGGTGTTGCACAGGCCGCAGTTGGGGCCGACGAAGTTGGCGCCGGCCATCGTGTCGCCCTTCAGCCGCCACTTGAGGTACAGCACCGCCACGCGGCCGAACTCGCCGCCGTTGGGCTGGCCGTAGGTGCCGCCGTGCCCGACGTTCAGATTGCCCATGAACGCGGGCAGCCCCGCAGGCAACTTGCCCCAGTCGTCGACGGCGTTCGGGTAGGCGATGTCACTGGGCCCACCGATGAAGTAGGCGATCGGCTTCGTCAGCCGCCTGAGCTGGTAGTCGTCGGCGTCGTTCAACAACCCGCTGCTGAAAATGGTGGTCGTGGTGATACGTGGGTCGTTGGAGACGGCGTAGGCCTCCAGCCCCCCGCAGGAGAAGCCCCCTGCGGCGATCTTGCTGGTGTCGAGCCTGCCGTAGTACTTGCCGCCCTGGCGGCTGTTCTCCGCGACCGCCCAGTCGATGGACTGGGTGAGCATCTGGGACGTCGTCGAGCCGGAGCCGTTCGGGCTGCCGCTGGCGATGGCCAGGAATCCGTGCGAGGCGATCTCGCGGAGGAAGTTCAGCTGCGACGTCCCGTTGGCGGAGCAGCCTCCGTTGCCCCACACGAAAACGGGAAGTTTCTCGGACGGGAGGCTTTCTGGCCGGTAGATGGTGTGATTGGGCAGGCCGGTCGAGGTCTCGTAGCCAGCCGGATAGGGACCCGAGTTGAGGGCCGCCGCGGCGCTCGGCGTCATGGTGAGCGCCACTGTTCCGGCACCGACCGTGGCGACCACGGCCGCCAGTACCGCGCTGATGATCGAGCGTTTTCTCATTTCGCCCTCCAAGGGTGTCAAGACAGCGCTCTACGTCCGATGTGGCATGCGCGGCGCACGCCGGCAGAGCCCGACGGAGCCCGACAGCGGCACGACCACTCCCACCGCGGCCAGGCCGGCCGGCGCCGACCGAATCTGAAGATCGATGTGGCGGGCCATCGACGACAAGTCGCGCTCGTGTCAGGCGGAACGAGCCGACGAGATCAACGTGCAGTTACTATCACTGCGGTAATAAAAAGTGTCAAGCAAGCGCACTCAGTCGGTTGAGCGGTACGCGCCCTGGCGGCCGGGCAGTCGTTCAAGTGAATGAAAGTTTCTTTCAGCCGTCCCCGCCGGCCGGGGCCGATACGGAGTTCTCCGATACCTGAAAGTGGGTGATCCAGGACGCGGCGTCCGGCCAGTACGGTGTCGCGACCCGGATGAGCCGCGCCTCGGCGAGCGAGCCGAGAGCGGAATGGATCTCCAGCATGAGGTCCCTGGCAGCCTGGCGGGGCCACGGTGCCGGCAGGAGGTGCTCGGGGAGGTTCGGGTCGATGTCGGGGAACTTCCGCCAGGAATCCATGACGGAGGTCCGGGCCACCAGCGCCCGGGTCGCGTCGACCTCCCCGTTGCGGACGGCCACCCGCAGGTCCGAATACCGCGCGATGAAGGCCTCGTAGGCCGAGGCCAGACCGGCCAGATCGTAGGCGGCGGCCGGACCGTGCGGGCCGGTCTCCTCGTCGAAACGGGCGTGCATCACCGACCATCGACTACCGTCGACGTCGTTCAGGATGTCGTGCAGCGCCTGAGTCACCGGACCGGAGCCGGATCCGGGCCGGATCCACACGCTGTCGTACAGCCGCGCGAAACCCAGCGACCCCAGAGCCTTGCGGACCGCGTGCCGTGGGGCCTGGCCGGACTGGGGGATCGAGAAGGAGACCGTCACCCAGTCGCCGGTCCACCGCGGCGGGCGTGCGCCGAAGCTCAGAAAGTGATCCATCCGGGAGCGATGCCTGGCGATCGCCTGAGGCGTGAGGTGGTACACGGGCGGCCGCCCGGATCCCCGCACGGCGATCAGTCCACGCTTGGTCAGCCGGGACAACGCGGCCCGCGCGCTGGACTCGCTGATGCCGAACTCCCTGAGCATCGCGACCACCGCCACCGACGGAAGGTCGGCGTCCGAGGAGTCGAGGTACTCACCGAGCAAGGTCGTCAGCAGGTGCTGCGGGTTGGGGCCGGCCTGTGCCCGCGGGGCTCCGACATCGTCCGAAGACACGTGGACACTCACGTCATCAGCTTGCCTCACGACAACGCCCAAGCCACTCTCCTCTCAACGAGTGGCACAAGAATCCAAGGACCCGCCTCCACAGGACCACGGGCACACCGCTCGGTTTCGCACGCCTCACCAGGTGTCCCGCCCGCCTCCGCAGGACCAGGGGCACACCAGAGCCTCCACCGAACCTGGATCGCTTCACTCGTCCGGGCACCTCTGTGACAAATGTTCCGCGCCGCGTTCAGGACCGGGCCGCCCGCTCCGGCGTTCGGACCGCGCACAGGCCGGTCGCCGTCCTCATGCCGACGCCGGCGGTCGGCCTGCACCGCCGCAGAAAGCGATCTCCCGCTCAGTCGACGGTCATCCGCTACCCTCGCTCAAGTTGATCGTTTCCGGGAGAGGGTGCCGTGACGCAGGAGCCCGGATCAGAAGCGCGATCACCGATGGCGGCGGTGCCGCGCTTCGGTGCGGTTCTGGCGGTGTCAGGGCCGGTGATCCTGATGACGTTCGGAGCCGGCAGACAGAGCGTCGGCTGGTTCTGTTCCGCGACGGGTTCCGCCCTCTACCCGCCGGAGGGTCCTTACGCGCTGGTGAACGTGCCGGGAGAATTGCTGTTCTGGGGTGTTCTCCTGCTGCCGGTCGTCGTGGCCGGTCTTCTCCTGCGCGGGTCACGTCGGGCCATGCTCACGGCGGTCGCAACGGTCGGCGCTGTGCTCGCGCTCGGACTCTTCATCGCGTTTCTTCTGCCGGGCCTTGACCCGTGCACCGGACAGGAGCGTACGGCCGTACCGCCCTGGCTCTTGATCGTCTGCTATTCGGTGGCCGTGGGGGCGCTGCTCCTGGCGGCCCGTTCACCGCTGCATCGGGGACCGCTGCCCGCAAGATGGCACGGGACCATCCTGTGGGCGGGAGCCGTCGGCGCCGCGGTGTGGGCTGCGGCATTTCACCGCTTCCCGGTCACGTTCGGCAGGTTTCTCACGGTCGTCTACACCGGCGCCGAGGCGTCGGAGTCGTTCTGGAACGACCTCGCATGGTGGTCCGGTTGTGCCGACATGATCGGCCTACCGGTCGTTCTCGTCGCGTTGGCGGCAACCGCGAGAGCGGCGGCCTCCGCCCGATGGGAACGACCGGCCGGCACCATGGTCGCGGCGGTTCTTCTCCTCTTCCCGCTCCTCGACGTCGCGGAGTACGTCCGCTGGTACGGCGAGGACATCCAGATACCCCTCGTCGATTCGGTGCGGTGGCACCTGCTTCTCGCGGCCGTTCTCGTCGTGTCAGCCGTCTGGAGCCCCCGGCAGCGGATCTCCTGGGCCGGAACCGTTCGCCTGGCGCGGCACATGATCCGCGGGCAATCGAAGGACGTGATTCCCGGACGGGCGAAGAACGTCGCCGTCGCGGTCGTGATCGCGGCCACCGCCGTCTGGCTGGTCCTCTCGTCCTTCGCCCCGACACGGTAGGAGGAGCGCAACGACACAGGTTTCACCCGGCACAGAGCAACATCTACGCCAAAGCACTTGGTCACGAGTGAACGACGCCACCCAGGTCGGCGAGTTCGCGGCCTGGTCGGACAGCAGAGGCGGGCTGATGGGATGTGATCGTGTAAGGCGGTGTCGCTGTACAAGCCGCCGTGCATCGTTCAGCGTGACCGATCGACGGCGGCGGCTCGTATGCTGATCTTTCGTCGTAGGCGGAGGCAACGGACACAGACACCGTTGATCGGCTACACATGCTGATGCGCTCTCACAGCGCGCGCAGATCTTGATCCCTGTCTGCCCGTCACCATCGGTGACCTGCATGTGGCGGCGACGATCGACGTCAGGTGGGCCTGGCCTCGTCCAACCGCGACAATCGTCGTTGACCGGACCACAGCCGAACCGAGGTTTCAGCAGGTGCGGAGCATGTTGAGCAAGGCCACCTTCTCGTTGCGGGTCACGAAGAGCCGGTAATGACCCTTCACCGTGATCCACGAGGTCGCGTACCGGCACCAGTGGGCGCGACGTTGCGGGCGCCAGCTCTGCGGGCCTTTGCCGCCTTTGGCGATGTTGGCGGAGTGGCTGACGGTGAGCAGTTCGGGGCGGACCAGGTCGTTGGCGAAGGCGCGCCGCTTGGCCTGGCTCCATCGTTTGGCGCCCGAGCGCCAGGCGTAGGCGAGCGGCACCAAGTGGTCGACGTCCACGTACTTCTCGCTCTTCAGCCACTTGCCGTCGTACGGGCTGTACCAGCGCCCCTTGACCGGTTGGCAGGCCGCGTTGCGGCGTACGTTCCGCCCGTCTCGGGCCAGGACCATCTCCCGCGTGTTGCACCTGCTCTTGCGGTGCGCCGATCGGGACTGGAACCGCTCGCGGCCGTAGCCCCGGATGGACAGGGGCCTGGCGACCTTGAGCTGAGCCAGCATGCGCCGGGCGAGGGCCGCGGACTCCGCCTGTGATCGCTTGCGCGGTTCGGCCGCCGCCTGCGGGGTGGTGAGGACGGCGGTGATCGGGACGAGCACGAAGGTGAGTACGGCGGTGTGGGCTGCACGTCTCAGGAAGATCATGACTTTACCTATACCCGACGATATCCCTGACCCAGCAATCGGCAGGAGCGGCCAGGCCTGGTCGGGGCGCTGACAACATCTGTCCCCGGGCGACCGGGCCCAACTACGCCGCCGAAATCAGCCGCCGCACCTCACCATAGGAGGACACCGGATGACCAGCCATGACCCCCTTGCGGACAGCGAGGTCTGGGATCCCTTCGGCACATTGCGCCGCGCATTGTGGATCGGCGGTGGCCAATGGGCCGGAAAGTCGACCGTGGCCCGGCTTTTGGCCTTCCAACATCGCATCACCGTCTATCACTACGACTACCACGACGCCCGCGGCCACAACGATCGCCGGATCGCCCGTCGCGTCGACCTCGGCGAGCCAGCCATCAAGCCCGACCCGGACAAGATGTGGGTCCACACCACCCCGGAGGAGATGGCCACCACGACCCTGGCCGGTTTTCCGGACCGGTTCGAGTGGGCTCTGGACGACCTGCGCGCGCTCGTCTCAGGCCACCCGATCATCGCCGAAGGCTGGGGACTTCGCCCCGAACTCGTCGCACCCATCATCGACTCGCCGCGCCGGATGGTCGTCATGGTGCCCACGCCGGAGTTCCGCCAACACCAGCTCCAGGAACTACCGCGTGCCGCCTCGCTCGGGCACCGCGTCAGCGATCCGGCCTGCGCACAGGCCAACCGCCTCAACCGGGATCGCCTCGTCGCGGAGGACGCCGTCCGCACCGCCCACCAACTCGGCATCCGTGTGATCGAAGTCGACGGTTCCCGCGACGCCGCCACGATCGCGGGGATCGTCGCCGACCATTTCAGCCCCTACCTCCCGGGGCAAGATCGCAAGTCTTGATCAATAGAGGTATTCAGGGGATTCCGATACCCGGCGTCACCATTACATCTGATGGAGGGGGGCGAGCGGGCGGCGCCGGCAGCGATCTCCCCTGGTCAGGCTACGCGTCACAGCCTAGTCGGTGCCGCACGAATTCTGGATGGGCATCGCCGACATCGATGCTGTTCTCATCAAGAGCGTTAGAGATGTGGAAACGGCCGGCATCGAAGACGAACTCCACAGCGAGGGTGCCGTCCGCCAGGTCATGACAGGATGGCCGCCACTCAAGCAGAGCGACTTCACGCAGTTCCAGGCCGACGAACGGCTCAAGCCGCTCGTCGGCGCTGGACCACGCCGGGGTGAACTCGGCCCACTCCCAGCCACTGATAGCGACCGTCGTGTCGATGGTGTTCCAACCGATCGACAGCTCATCGAACTTCGAGTGGCAGATCTCAACCTGGACACCGTCGAAGTCCAGGACGATCGGGCAATCGGCGTACCAGTCCCCGTCCTCGACAAAACGTACGAGCGCGAATTCCGTCAGACGTCGGCCGCCAAGCGCGGCCAGACCTGGCCCGTGTCGCTCACGGACGGCTTCAAGTCCGACGAGAAAGGTCGGCTCGAAGCCGGAAATCCCCATCACGTTAGGCAATTGTCCAGGCTCCTTACGGAACCGGCCAGTCGATCCGTCGTGACCAAAGGTGAACTGGCCGACACACTTGGAGCCCCAATAGGCTCGTATCATGATCCGCGCTGTGGTCTTCGACGTCGGCGAGTGCCTGGTGGACGAGAGTCGCGAGTACGGCACCTGGGCCGACTGGCTCAACGTCCCCCGCCACACCTTCAGCGCCGTCTTCGGCGCGACCATCGCTCGCGGCCTCGACTACCGCGAGACGTTCCAGGTGTTCCGGCCGGGCTTCGACCTCTACGAGGAACGCGAGAAGCGCGCCGCCGCCGGACAACCAGAGACCTTCGACGAGGGGGACCTGTACACCGACGTCCGGCCAGCCCTCGCCACCCTGCGCGACGATGGGCTCTGGCTCGGAATCGCAGGCAATCAGACTGTCCGCGCGGGCCGGATCCTGCGCGAGCTGTTCACCGCCGATGTCGACCTCATCGGCACCTCCGACGACTGGGGGGCCTCCAAGCCGGATCCGGAGTTCTTCAAGCGGGTCGCCGAAGTCGTCCCCTTTGAGACACACGAGATCCTGTACGTCGGCGACCGCCTGGACAACGACGTCCGCCCGGCGATTGCAGCCGGGATGCGTGCCGCGCTGATCCGGCGCGGTCCATGGGGGGTGATCCAGCAGGCCGACCCGGACGCCGACCGCGTGCCCTCGCTGCGGATCGACTCCCTGGCCGAACTACCGGACAAGGTGCGCGCGCTCAACGCTGCAGCGCGATGAGGGTCGTACGCCATTCGTACAACCGATCGTCCAGTTGCGTGACGCACTCGCGGTCACCCCACGGCTCCAAGGCCCGCCGCACCTCGCGGATCCGCTCCATGCCCGTCGCGTACCACGTGATCGACAGCTGATCGAGCGCCTTACCCGCGCGGGCACAGGCGGCCTCCGGATCCCCCTCGGCCGCGGCGACCGCGGCCAGGTCCCCGAGCACGACGGTGCGCTGTTTCCTGTGCTCCTCGGGCAGATTCTCCAGAACCTGCAGCAGCGTCTGTTTGGCCTGAGGAAGATGACCAGCCTTGAGCTGGGTGTTGCCCTTGAAAGCGGCCAGCCGGATCGGCGAGAACCAGTCGAACCACTCCGGCAGCGGGGTCTCGTCGACGCCGACCAAGGCGTCCTCCGCGTGGCTGACGGCGCGCAGCGCCTCCCGGTGCTTGCCGCATCGCGTCTCGCACTCGGCTTCCACCGCGTACAACCACGCCGTGAACAAGGCAGGCACCGCATCGGCGCGGCGCGCGTAAGCGCGGGCAGCACGCAGCCTCTCGGCCGCGCCGTCCCGATCTCCCGCCCACCCGGGCACGAACGCCGAGTGCCCCAGAATGGCGGCACCGAGCAGCTGTTCGTCAGCGACACCGGCCGCCTGCAGAGCCTCGACGAACCTGGCGTCGGCCTCGGCCGGTTGCCGCAGGTCGAAGAACTCGATGCGTCCCACGAGCAGCAGCGACTCAGCCAGAGCCGCCGCGAGATCTCGGCGAGGCCTGCCGCCCATCTCGCTCAGGAGCTGAGTTCCGAACCTCGCGTGCTCCGCTGCGGCGGAGCGGATCAGGGGCGGCTGGACACGCCAGTACAGCCGCCGGTACGCCCTGGTCACCGCCGCGTAGTCCACCGCCACCGCGGCGGGCTGCGTCGCGGCCGTCGGGGTTGAGGGCGGCAGCGGCAGCACGACAGGGTGAGTGGCCGCCCCAGACCGGACCGGCGCGGCCTGGCTGGAGTGATCACCCCAGGGCGGAGTAAACCCGAGCTGGTCGACCGACATACCGAGCGTGTGCTCCAGCAGGCGCTGATGCACCGCGTGCGGCCACGGCGGAGTGCTGCTCTCCCAGCGACGAACCTGCCGGAGACTCACCTCCGCATCGGCCACGCCAAGCTCGGTGCCGGCGCGAGCGAGCGCGTCGACCAGGGCCTGCTGCGAGGCGTACCCAGCGTGCTGGCGAGCCGCCTTGAGCTTGACGTTGCCTGACTCTCTGGACACGGCGGCCTCCATGGTTAATCCATTGAAGGACTTCAGAGTACCTAAAGGTCCTCTGAGTGGACAGAAAGATTTGTATATGACCTATGCAGGTCCTACAGAAGTCCCCTCAACGGCCTTCCAAAGGCCACACGGTAACTCCAGCATTACAGACAGCGAGTTCCATCGCCTACAAAACGAGCCCGTCCGGCGCTGCACACGACCGAACGGGCTCTTGATCAGGAAGGTTCTCCTGACCCGATGAACAACCCTATTGCTCCGGTTCTCGACCGGGTCGCGGTGGGTGGCTGTGCCTGCTTCGCCGACGCGTCACCGCTGCCGATGGGATGCGCCGTCTGCGGACACGCCCCCTACGCCCACCACTGCCCCGGCCAGGCCGCCGACCACGAGTACGCGCAGCCGACCGGCACGCTGATGGCCCAGCGTCTGGAGGCGCGCCGCCGCACCGGCCCGCAGCCCTTCCCTCTGGCCGAGCAGCCCATCATCGTGGCGCCCGCCGAGGTCATCCCCCTGATCCCCGCGCAGCGCCGCTCCGAGCCGCCCGCACCGGCCGCTCCCACCGCACCCACGCCACTGCCCAAGCGGATGCCCTCCCCCTTCCCCCGCTCGGCCCTACGGCCCGCCGCCACCGCACCGGCCCGACGCGACGACAGCCGACGCCCCGCACTCCGCCCGGTCGAGACGCGAGCCGACCGCGCGACACGCCTGGCGCTCGCCCGCGATACCCTCGCCCACCGCAGGGCCCGCATCGCGGCCCGCGCGCACGACCACAGTGCCTCATCTCCGAGCATCGGCTTGAAATCGGCCACCTGGCCGCTCACCCCCCAGACCCTCCGGCCGGGATCCGCCGTCGCCCCCGGCCGGGGCCGGCCCCCGGACGCCCCTCCGCCCCGACGGCACCAGCCCCACCGCTGGGAGGTCGCAGCATGAACGCGACCCCGCAGGGCAACCTCATGAGCAGGCGCGGCGGTGGTCCAGCTTCCCAGGCGAACGCCGCCGCGCCGTCAACCGCAGCCGAGCAGCCGACCGCCGTCCAGCTCGCCGAGGACCTCGCCACCGTCCTGGGCAACGTCTACGGCATCTCGGCCGACGTCCACCCCCTCGCCTCCGGCAACGCCGTCGTGTCCGTCTTCCTCGGTCTGCTGGCCTACACCGACGGCAAGAACTTCTGGTGGACCAGCCTCGAACTCAGCGACTCCGGCTCGCCCGTGCTCAGCTCCGCGTTGACACTGCCCATGGCTGCGGCCCAGCTCGCCGAGCATTACGTGATCCTGCGCGCCCGCCCCGCCGCCAGCATCCTGGAAAGCGAACTTCCGCTGCTGGCCGACGTGATCCCGGCGCAGCATGTTGTCCCGCGCTGACGCCGACGCGGCATGCGCCGCCAAGCAGGTGCAACAGTACGCGCCGACCTGGCTGGTCATGTGGAGCCTGCGACACCGCCGGTTCGAGGCATGGCAGTGTGCCGACCCACGTGAGTGCCACATTATCCACGCCCAAAGCGCCGCCGAACTGTGGGACCTCATGCAGCAGGCCGAAGTCGAGCCGCAGCGGATCTCACCACCGCCGCTCCTGGCCCTGAGGCTCGTTCCCCACCCCCGCGTCCTGCCCATAGGACCCGACGAACGAGTCCCATTTCACCACTTCCCGCAGGAAAGAGGCCGGTCGTGATCCCGTTCCACGACACCCCCGCAGGCGACCGGGTGGACGCGTCCATCCGGCGTCCCGGCGCGATCACCGCCCTGAGGCGTCTGCGAACCGAGCTGCACGAACACCGGATCTACCCGGAGATCTCCTACGACGAAGGCCCGCCCCGCCTCGTGGTCAGCTCGAAGCTGATCGTGTGGACCGACCACAACGGCGAGTTCTTCACGTGGGGCGCCACCTTCATGGAAGAACCCGCCGAGTCCGCTGCGGCCGATGACGTGCCGCAGGTCGCGACCCGGATCGCCGAACAACTCGGCGAGCACCACACTGAGCCGAGGACGGCTCCATGAACAGCGCGGCGGCACGGCGAGTGGCCTCCCGTGCCGTCGCGCTCACGACTCCCCTCCAGTGGAGGTACACCATCAGGGGCCGCCCGCGGAGGCAGACGCGACCGTACGACCTCCTGCTTGGAAGGGCGTGACCTCGGTCGAAATGATGGTGCCCCGTCAGCTCTTTCCAGCGGAGCACCATCCGACGACGGGAAGATGGGGCTGTTCGGCATGGTGTTCAACCATGATGGCAGCGCGTTCGTCCGCTCCCACGCCTGGGGAAGAGCGCTCCGCCCCCGCCACCCTCGGTGCCCGCGTCGCCGCCGACCTGCTTCACCAGGGCGCCCGCAACCTGATCATCGCCACCCGGAAATGATCTCCGCGAACACACAATCCGTCCCCGAGCAGGGGCCATACGACTGCGCTGTCACCACCCACCTCCTTGTGCTCGACGAAGCGGGGCGGTGGCTTCTATCGCGTACCGCTCGCGACCATACCCGCTGGCAGCTGCCTGGCGGGCGGGTCCGGCGTGGTGAGAGCCCGGCCGCCGCGCACCGCGAAGCCGCCGAAGAAACCGGCCTGCTGGGCTTGCGCACCGAACGCCTCCCGGCCGTCGCGTGGGTTCTCGCCGACAGCGACGAGCGTCATTACCGGATCGCAGCGGCGACGGTCACAATGACGCCGAGGGCGATGACGACCAGGGAGCCCCTGCCCCAGGGAATCGCCGCGAACTCCACTCAACCGCCTCTCGAATAGACACGGCTCACGCCGATCAGGTGACCACATCCGGCCAACAGTAACCCGAAGAGCGAACTCGGGCGTCACACACGCACCATCGCGTAACGGGAGAAGCCATGACCTATCCGCCACAAGGCCCCTACGGACAGCAACCACAGCCCCACGGATACGGGCCTGTCCAGATGACGACCGTGCGCGAACGCGGCTTCAACCCGATCACGTTCATCGTCCACGCCTGCCTGTGGTTCTTCATCCACTGGTGGGTGACCGCCCTCACCCTCGGCTTGTGGCTCATCGTCGCCATTCCGGTCACCTTCATCGGGTGGCGGGTCACCCGCACCATCCCCGTCCAGCATGCGCCCGGTTACTACCCGCCACCGTACGGTCGCTAGGACCTGTTTTCAAAGAGTGTGTGGGTGAGCTGGCTGGTCAGCGAGTGCGTTGAAGGTCGGCCAGCCAGTCACAGACATAGGGAAGCGCCCTGTTAGCAAGAAGCCAGGACGATCAAGAAACCAAGAAGGCCCCTGACGGCGTAATGCCTGTTCAGGGGCCTTCTTGCATGTGTGCGGCCGGAGGTACTCGAAACCCCAACCTTCTGATCCGTAGTCAGATGCTCTATCCATTGAGCTACGGCCGCTCGCTGCGTAAGCAAGCATAGCGGGTTTTGGGCGATGCCTCGAACCGGTTAAACGATCGCCCTCTGATCCGCGCGTCGACGCCGGGTTCCTCGGTGGGGACGGGGATCCGGGCAGGGGCCGAAGAGGCCGTACCTCGGCGGGCGGGCTGGGCGGCGTGGAGGATCGAGGTGAGGACGCCGGGGAAGCGGATCTCCATCTCGGCGAGTCGGAGCTCGTGACGGCGGAAGCCGCCTTCCGGGGTGACGCGGAGGAGGCCGACCTCGCTCCCGGCGTCAACGGCTCTTCTCGGGAGATTCCGCGGTACCCCTACCGCGCCCGGGGCATCGTCGGCGCTGATGAGGTGCCGAGGAGCCGGATACATCCTTGTGTGTACGGGTGACCCGTCCCGCGCCGGAGCCGCGGGCCGCGTCGGGGTGATGAGATGGGAGGCATGAGACGAGACGACGCGCTGTGGGCCGTGGCGTGCTTCGTCAGCGGTCTCCTCCTGCTCGCCGCGGGCGCCTACCAGCATCGATGGGCCTCCGCTCCGCTGCTCGCCGGGCCGCTGGCGATCGCGTGCGCGGGGGTCGCGGTACGGCGGAGCAGGCCGCTGCTCTCGCTGGGACTGGGGGTCGTGGCCTTCCTCGGCGACTTCGCCATGGGCCCGTCCCTGGGCACGGTGCTGATCATCACGGACAACCTCTACGCGGGGGTCAGGTACGGTCCTCGGGCGCTGGGCCGGTGGATGCTCGGCATCACCTCGGTGATCGCCGTCGTGGCGGGCGTGATCGCGGGGGCCCTCTTCAGGCACTGGTCGGCCGCCGCCATCTTCCTCGTCCAGGGCGGCCTGGTCGGGGTGACCCCCGTCTTCACCGCCATGCTCACGAGGCAACTGCAGGACCAGGCGCTGTCCGAGCGCGCGAGGGCCGAGCAGGTGGCACGGCTGGCGGAGCTGGACCGGGCGGCGGCAGTGCAGGCAGAGCGGACCCGGATGGCGCGGGAACTGCACGACATGATCGCCAACCACTTCAGTGCGATCGCCATCCAGTCCACCGCCGTCCTCTCCCGCAGGGACCTGGACGCGCGAGCCGTACGGGAAGTGCTGGCGTCCATCAGGGAGAACAGCGTCGAGGGCATGAGCGAGATGCGCGCCATGATCGGGTTGCTCCGGCAGGACGGCGAGGAGCCGGAGGCGACCAGGCGGCGGTTGGCCGAGGCCGGAGAGCTGGCCGAGCGGGCGCGGGAGGCGGGACTCGACGTCCGGATGCGCGTGAACGGCGAGGCAAGGGAACTGCCCGCCTCGGTCGACCTGGCCGGTTACCGGATCGTCCAGGAGTCGCTGACCAACGCGCTCAAGCACGGCGGCAAGGCCGCCGACGTGGTGATCGGATACCGGCCGGGGCTGGTCACGCTGACCGTGGACAATCCGATCGACGGCGCGGGGCGGGGGCTTCCCGGCGCGGGTGCGGGGATCATCGGCATGCGGGAGCGTACGGCCCTCGTCGACGGGGTCTTCGAGGCCGGGCCGTACGACGACGGCTGGCGCGTCCGCGCCGAACTGCCCACCCGGGAGATCACATGACCACCCGACCGCCCACCCGGGAGACCGCATGGCGACCCGGCCGCCCGGGATATCGCATGACGACCCGACCACTCGGCCTGGGGATCGCGTGACCACCCGACCGCCCGCCCGGGAGATCGCATGACCATCCGAGTTCTCGTCGCCGACGACCACGCGGCGGTCCGTGCCGGGATCGTCCTCATCCTCGACGGCCACGAGGACGTCGAGGTCGTCGGCCAGGCGGCCAACGGGGAGCAGGCCGTCGCGATGGCCCTCGACCTCCGTCCCGATGTGGTCCTGATGGACATCCGGATGCCGAAGCTCGACGGGATCTCCGCGACGCGCGAGCTGAGCGGGATCACCGACGTGCTGATCCTGACCACGTTCGACCTCGACGAGTACGTCTTCGGGGCGCTGCGGGCCGGAGCCGCCGGGTTCCTGCTCAAGAACACCGACGCCGACGCCCTGGTGGACGCGGTGCGGGTGGTGGCCAGGGGCGAGGGGCTCATCGCGCCCGCGGTCACCCGGCGGCTGATCTCCGCCTTCGGCGCGTCGGTGCCCGAGCGCAGGTCGTACGAGGTCGACGGTCTCACCCCGCGCGAGCGCGAGGTACTGGCCTGCATCGGGCGGGGCCTGTCGAACGCGGAGATCTCCGCGGAGCTGGACATGGCGGAGGCGACCACGAAGACCCATGTCAGCCGGTTGCTGAACAAGCTGGGTCTTCGCAGTCGCGTTCAGGCCGCGATCCTGGCCCAGGAGCTCTCCACCGAGAAGTGACCCGGCCCGGCCCGCAGGCGCTCCGCCGAGAGGTGACGCGCCCTGGTCAAGAGCCCTCCGCCGAGAGGTGACGCGGCCTGGCCGGGAACCCTCCGCTGGGACGCAACCCCTGGTCGGGTGCCCTCCGCCGGGAGGTGACGCGGCCTGGCCGGGAGCTCTCCGCGAAAACCCGGTCAGGAACCCTCCGTGGAAAGGCGATCCGGGAGAGCTCTGGTCAGGAGTCCCCTGCCGGGACGTACAGGGAGAGGGTCTCCGCGACGCAGGCCGGTTTCTTCCCGCCCTCGATCTCCACGGTCATGCGCACGTTCGACAGGTATCCCGAGGGGGTGCCCTTGAGGTCGACGAGCTCGGCTCCGGCGCGGATCCGCGCGCCGACCGGGACCGGCGCGGGGAATCGGACCTTGTTGAGCCCGTAGTTGATGCCCATGGCCAGGCCGCCCACCTGGATCAGTTCCGTCATCAGGGAGGGCAGCAACGACAGGCTCAGGTATCCGTGGGCGATGGTGGCGCCGAACGGCCCCTGCTTCGCCCGTTCCACGTCCACGTGTATCCACTGGTGGTCGTCGGTCGCGTCGGCGAACAGGTTGACCTGCTCCTGGGTGATCTCGCGCCACTCGGTGTAGCCGAAATGTTCCCCGACGGCGGCCTTGAGCTCGGTGATGTTGGCGAAAGTTCTCATGTCCGGAACTTTATTTCGTTGAGGGTACGGCGAGAAGGTTCACCACCGTGAACTCCTTGCCGCCGCCCACTTCCCTCGTCGTGCACGCCCTGCCCTTCCCGGTGGGGGCGGGCGCGCCGGACGGGCGGGGAAAGCCACGGGCGTCGACCGTCTCACAATCCTCGGCGGTCCTCTCCTCGGCGTCCCAGTAGAGGATCGAACTGGGCGAGGAGGAGATTCCAGTCCCGTAGCCCCCGCCTCCCTCCCGGATCTGCGATATCCCGGCGGCGAGGCCGGTGGCCGCGTCGTACACCGTCACCAGGGGAACGTACGCGTCCGGCTTCTCGCTGAAGGAGGTCCCCATCACCCCGAACCTGTCGACGACTCCTCTCCCCACGCTGAAACCCGGCAGGAGCCTGCGGTCAGAACCGTCCGACCTCTGCACCACCGCCGTGTCCCCCTTTTGCCCGAAACACCAGACGGGGCCGCACCGGAAGTCGCTCCCCCCTGCCGGGACGCTCACCTCGGTGGTCCGGCCCGTCTCCAGGTTGACCGTCCTGGTCTGGTTCCCCGCCCCGCCCTCGCCCTCCCTCCCCCCGACGTCGACGGCCAGCGGCCAGGTCAGCAGGTGGAGTCCGTCGGTGTTCCCGAGCCTTTCCGGGGTTCCGCCACCCACCGGCATGCGGTAGATCCCCCCTCCGCTCACCGACCACAGGAGGAAGTTCGAGTCGACGGCGATCCGTGTCACCTTCGAGAGGTCACCGGTGACCTCGCCGACCCGCTTCGCGACGCCGCCGGAGCGGGGGACGACCCAGAAGTCGGCCCATTCGTCGGAGTCGTTGGGCGTCTCCCCCCACCAGGCGATGTAGTCGGAGCCCACCTCGAAGTCCTGCACGAAATAGCCCTTCACCCCCGTGACGGGCATGGTCGTGAGCACGGTGCTGCTGCGGTCGGCCGTGTCGTACACCTCCAGGCGGCCCGATCTCTCGAACGACGACTCGGCCGAGAGCAGCAGCTTCGTGGCGCTCAGGCCGGTGACCGGGCGGTACCTGTGGCCGTCCGCAGCCCGGACGGGGATCGTGGAGACCGCCATGGGCCAGACCTCCGCGACGGGCCGGACGTCGATCGGCGCGGCCTCTTCCCTTTTCGCCGGTCCTCCCGCTCCGTTCTGGACCGGCTGCTCGGTGTCTTTGGCCGCGTCGCCCGGCGGCGCCGCCTGGGTCAGGCTCGCACCCTCTCCGCCCCTGTTGGGGAGGGTGTCCCTGACCACCGCCATACCACCGACCACCGCGATCATCCCGGCGACCGCGAGCACCGACTGCGCCCGCACGCGCCGGCGCCGCCTGCGCTGCCTGCCGATCGTCACCACCAGGTCCTCGACCGGCTCGGGCGCGGACCTCGCCGCCCTGGCCAGCGTACGGATCAGCGCCTCCTCGTCCCTGTCGCTCATCACACTCGCTCCCCCTCAAGAGCGGCCGCCCTGATCCTGAGCTTGTCCAGCGCGCGGGCCGCCTGGCTGCGCACCGTGCCCCGCGAGACACCGAGGAGATCGGCGATCTCCTGGTCGGAGAGGTCCTCGTAGTAGCGCAGGACCAGCACCGCCCGCTGTTTGGGCGGCAGGCGCTTCAGCTCGTTCCACAGGCCGACGTCGTCTCCGAGACGGTCATCGGTGTAGGCGGCCTCAGGCACCGTCGCGACCAGCCGTTCCCTGTGCAGCCGCCGCCAGACGCTGATGTGCAGGCGGGCCATGGTCGTACGGACGTACCCTTCCGGGTCCTCTCTTCTCCTCACTCTCGGCCACGCGTCCCCCAGACGCATGAGAGCCTCCTGTGTCAGGTCGGCCGCGTCCTCGGCGTTCCCGGTGAGTACGTAGCCGTACCGGTACAGCGCCCTGCCCCGTGCGGCGACGAAATCGGCGAACTCCACGCATCCAGGGACGCTTCAGGGACACGTTCTGTTGCATTCCTTTTCATCTGTCTCAGGTATGCCGCTTTCCGGCTGGCTTCTGCCAGCTTTTCGTACGGTCCGCATCTTGTTTTCGCTGTACGGCCCGCGACGCAACACCGGCCGTTCACGCGGGTTCCCTAGCGTGCCGCCATGAGACGACGCATGACGATCACCATCGGCGCGGCCGTGCTGGCACTGGCGGTGTCCGCACCGGCGGTGGCCGACCCTGGGCAGCCCGGCTCCGGCCTTCCCACCTCCGGCGGCGCCGGTACCCAGCAGGCGGATTCACAGCAGTCGGGTTCCGGTCACTCCGGGTCCGGTCACTCCGGGTCCGGCCACTCCGGCTCCGGCCACTCTGGGTTCGGGCGCGCCACGCTCACCGGGTTCGCATCCATGCCCGCGCTGACCTTCGTCCCCGGCAGCGAGCCGTCGGGGTCCCAGCTCGGCACGGCCCCCATCAACGGGGTGACCCCGCCGTTCGCCGGGCAGCCGGTGCAGGGCTTCAGCGGCATCGTGCGGCGGCACGACGGCACCTTCGACGTGCTGTCCGACAACGGCTTCGGCGCCAAGGACAACAGCGCCGACTTCCTGCTGCGGGTGCACCGGGTGAAGCCCGACTTCCGCCGCGAGAAGGTGTCGGTGCTGGGCGGGTTCAACCTGAGCGACCCCGACAGGCACGTCACCTGGCCGCTGACCCGGCCCGACCGGAAGCTGACCGGCGCGGACTTCGACGTGGAGTCGATCGTGCGGACCCTCGACGGCACCTACTGGATCGGGGACGAGTTCGGCCCGTTCCTGCTGCACTTCTCCTCCTCGGGCAGGCTGCTCGAGGCTCCGGTCCCGCTGCCCGGCGTGAAGGCCCCGGAGAACCCCTCCCTCAACGGCGAGCAGCCGAACCTGGGACGGAGCAAGGGCTTCGAGGGCATGGCCCGCTCGGTCGACGGCCGCACGCTGTACCCGCTGCTCGAAGGCACCGTGACCGGCGACGCCCCCGGGACGCTGCGGATGAACGAGTTCGACCTGCGCAGGCGGGCCTACACCGGCAAGCGCTGGACCTACAAGCTGGAGAGCCCCGACAACGCGATCGGCGACATGATCGCGGTCGACCAGTACCGGTTCCTCGTCATCGAGCGTGACAATCTCCAGGGGGACGCGGCCAAGACCAAGCGCATCTACATGGTGGACACCCGCCACGCGGACCTGCGCAAGACCCTCGTCGCCGACCTGCTCGACCTGGCCAACCCGCGCGGCCTGGGCGGGTTCGGGGAGACCTTCCGCTTCCCGTTCCAGACCATCGAGGACGTCGTGATCCTCAACGACCGGACCCTGGGCGTGCTGGACGACAACAACTTCCCGTCCTCCGCCGGCCGCACCCCGGGCAAGCCCGACAACAACGAGTTCATCACCGTGCGCCTGTCGCGCCCGCTCCAGGCTGACATCCGCGTCTATCTGTGACGCCCGCGAACCCTTCCTCCCCGCTCCGCGAGCCCTTCCTCCCTTCCGGGAGGGAGGGCTCGTCCCTTCCGGAAGGGAGGAAGGGCCCGGCTCTTCCCGAGGGGTCCGGCGCTGAGCCGTCACGCTCCTGGCGTGATCCGACCCGGTGAGCATTCCCGGCATTCCCGTTTCCCTCACCACGCGAACAATTACGACAAAACAGCAAATAGCAATAGATAAGATCTCATCAGTCTTCACAGCGCCATTTATTTGCTCTGCCCCAACCGTTTCAATGCGCTATCTCATGGTCCGGGGGGTATCTCCTAGCTGCTGCCACTTATGGGGCAGTGAGGGATATCAGATGTTTTCGGAACCAGAAATGAGATGGGGAAATAACGTGCTTCCTCGAAAGAGCGGACGGACACCGGGGGCGAACCCCGGCAGGCAGGTGGGCGTCCTCGCCATCGCGGCAGTCGCCGGCATCCTCATGACGTCGAACCAGGTACCGGCCGGCGCCACCATCGGGCAGGCCCGGGTGCTCGGCTCGATCTCACAGCTGAATGCCGACAGCACTCCCGGCGACCGGTTCTCCGGCCGCCCCGACCCCTCCCGCCGCCAGCATCGCGGGCACGAGACGAGGCCTTCCGACAGGTGGCGGGGAAGGTCGCAGCGCCACCAGGATCGTCCCCACGACCGCTACCGCGGACGTAGGGGCGACAACGCGGCACCCGCCGGGCGCGAGCGCCTTACCCGTTCCGAGCGGATGATGCGGGAACTCCAGGAAGACCCGTCGTTCCCGGAGATCATCGTTCGCGAGAAATGAGCCGATAGGCGACCGCCCGTACTGGCCGCGACAAGGCGTGAGAGGACGAGGCCGAGAGAACGAGGCACCGAACCCCGAACGCCACCGAGGCGAGGACGGGGCACCGAGATCCGGCGGGTGACCGGTACGGCATGACGAAGAAGAGCGGCCGGCCGCCCCGGCACCGGATCGGGCGCCGCCGAGTCGCAGAAGGAACGCGTGTGCCGTACCGGCGCGTGTCGGTACGCATCGGTACGCATCGGTATGGCACGCATTACCTCGCCCCCTCCCGGCGACCCGGCTCCCGTCCCCGCGGCCCCCTCTCCCCCGGGCAGCTGAAATCATCCATTGAACACCATGGATGAATAATTATTACAAATACGACTAAATCATAGATGAGGTGCAGGTTTTCCTTCACAACACTGTTTATTTGCTCTTCCTGAACTATGGCGGCGCGTTATCCGCATAAGCCTCGGGTATCTCCTGTCCGTCGTCACTTCCGTGACCGCATGACAGATCCGAATGTTTTCGGAATTAGCAATGATATGGGGAAATAACGTGCTTCCTCGTAGTAGCAGATGGGCGCCAGCCCTTTCCGGTAAGCGCGCCGGCGCTTTGGCCATCGCAGCGATGGCCAGCATCCTCATGATGTCGTCGAATCAGGCGCCGGCGAACGCCACCGGGGGGACGAACCTTCTCGATCTCGCCCCCTACAGCGACACCGGGGGCGCCGGCGGCAAAGCCCGTTCTCAACATTCCGCGCACCCTGGCGAGAAGCCCCTTCTTCGCCCGTGCCGGCCCTGCCGATGCCCCAAGGGTGCCCGTAACTGTGACTGCCCGGGCGGTCGCGGCGGGGACGGGTGCGGCAGGGACGACCGAGACCGGGACCGGGAGCGAGAGCGAGAGCGGGACGACGATGACGATGACGCAGTGATCGCCATCCCTGTCCCCATCCGCACACCTGTCAGGCCAGCCGGCACTCCCGTCGGCACTCCCACCAGGTCCGACCCCGGGCCCCCGGGACCGGCAGGACCCGCAGGACCAGCGGGGCCCCCAGGACCGGCAGGACCCGCAGGACCAGCGGGGCCCCCAGGACCGGCAGGACCGGCAGGACCAGCGGGGCCTCCAGGACCCGCGGGACCGGCAGGACCGGTGGGACCAGCAGGACCAGCAGGACCCGCGGGAGCGGACGGACTGGCCGGACCCGCAGGACCGGTGGGACCAGCAGGACCAGCAGGACCCGCGGGAGCGGACGGACTGGCCGGACCGGTGGGACCAGCAGGACCGGCAGGACCCGCGGGAGCGGACGGACTGGCCGGACCCGCCGGACCCGCAGGACCCGCAGGACCCGCGGGGCTGACAGGCCCTCCGGGACCGGCGGTACTCGTAGAGTCGCCCCGTCCCACGGGGTGCGCGATGGCCAGTCCCCTGGTCGTTTTCCAATCCACGTGCGCGGTCGCTCCTGTCAGCCTTCCCGTCGTTCCCGTCAGCTTTCCCGGGCCTCTCTGCATCCCCGCTCCTGCCAGCACCATCGGCGTTCTCCACACGTCAGGAAGCATCGGGTGCGTGTAGCTCGTGGCGAGGCGGCGCGCTTCCATGACCCGCGCGGGACAGGACGCGAGCCGCTTCGATACGGGCACGACCTCACGGAATCCGTACGGCACCGGACCGCGTCGCCATCAAGCCCGATGACGACGCGGCCGTAGTCGACCGGCACGGCCACCGATGTGATCCATCCGGGATGGAAACCGATGATCACGCGGTGGCCGTGCCGGCGCGCGTCCACGGCCCGGCAGCCGAGCGTCGCCCTTTCCAAGAGCACGGCAAGTCGGTTCCAAGGCTGTTCTCGCAGACTTGGTCCGCCGCCCTTGGCACAGGACGAAAGATGCTTGCGATGAATGCCACAGAACGCCCGTACACCCACGAAATGGTGGTAGTCCACCGCGTCTTCCGGCGAGAGTCCGGTTTGATGCCGAGATTCGTCCGGGCGGTGCCCGAAGGCGACACGGCTCGCGCGGCCGAGATCGCCGAGCACTACCTCGACTACGCCGAGGGGTTGCACCACCACCACAGCGCCGAGGACGAGTTGGTGTGGCCGCTGCTGCTGTCTCGGGTCCGTCTGGAGAAGGACATGGTGGTACGGATGGAGGACCAGCACGACCGGATCACCGAGACCCTGACCCGGATCGCCGAGGTCCTGCCCGAGTGGCGGCGCACCGCCTCGAAGGGAGCCGGTGAGAAACTCGCGATCGCGATGGAGGAGCACCGCACCGCCCTGGTCGAGCATCTGAACGACGAGGAGCGGTACGTGCTGGCGCTCGTCGCCGAGCACATGTCGGTCGCGGAGTGGGAGGCCGTCGGTGCCCGCGCGGTGGAGCAGATCCCCAAGAAGAAGCTGCTGCTCTCGATGGGCGCGATCCTGGAGGAGGCCACCCAGGAGGAGCGCGGGTTCTTCCTCGCCAAGTTGCCGGCCGTCGCCCGGCTGCTGTGGAGAGCCGTCGGCCGCCGCCAGTACGCCAAGCAGGTGTCGCGTCTCCGAGGGCCGCTGGCGGCGTGAGCCCGGCCGGCGGGGGCCGCCCGATGAACCCCCGGCCGGAGTCGAGGAACGCGCCTCGCGCTGGAACCGGGTGCACGTCAGGGCCTCCGTCAGTCCCAGGTCGTTTCAAACCCGGCTGGTTTCAGGCCCGGGTCGTTTCAGGCCGGCAGGGCAGCGCGGGCCGCCCTGAGGCGTTCCGTCTCGTCGCGGTCCGAGGCGTCGCCCGAGACCTCGTCGGCCCATGCGAGCAGGCGGTGCAGGTGGGAGTCGGTCATGGCCGTGACGACGCGGTGGCTGCCGACGAGGACCTCTCCGCCGGTCCCGTCGATGGTGATGAACGTGCCTTCCGGGACGGTGCGCCCCCCGGCTCGCACGCAGGCGGCGGCGACGTCGACCGTGAGGTCCGCGGCTCCCACGACGGCGGGCTTGCCCATCGCCCTCGCGACGACGGCGGCGTGGCTGGCCGGCCCGCCGCGGGCGGTGACGACCCCCACGGCGGCGGCCAGGCCGTGCATGTCGAGCGGGGAGGTGTGCGGGCGCACCAGGATGACCGGGCCGTCGGCGGCCATCCGCGCCGCCTTGTCGGCGGTGGTCGCCACCCTGCCGACCGCGACCCCCGGGCAGGCACCCAACCCCCGGGTGAGGATGTCACTCGCGTCGGCCGTCTCGATCCGGGGCGTACGAGCGTGGCGAAGATGGTGCGGAGATATCCGGAGCAGCGCCTCGCGGCGGCTGATGACGCCCTCTTCGGCCAGCTCCACCGCGACGCGGACGGCGGCGCGTCCGACGAGGTTGCCGGGCCGCACCTGCAGGACCCACAGCTCACCCGCCTCGAAGGTGAACTCCAGGTAGCAGGTGTCGCGGTAGTGTTCCTCGATCCGGCTCATGGCTTCCAGGAGGCCGGCCCACACCGCCGGTTCCCGTTCGGCCAGCTCGGACAGTGGCCGGGTCACCGACCTCCCGGAGACGACGTCCTCACCCTGGCGACCGAACAGGACCTCACCGAACGGAACGCTCTCACCGGTGTTGGGGTCGCGGCTGAACGCGACACCGGTGCCACTGTGGTCGTCGCGGTTCCCGAACACCATGGCCTGCACGACGACGGCCGTGCCGAGCTCGTGCGGGATGTCGTGCAGTTCGCGGTAGATCTTGGCGCGCGGTGTGTCCCAGGACGAGAACACGGCCCTGACGGCCGGCTCCAGCTGCCTCGTCGCGTCGTCCGGCACCGGCCCGCCGGCTCGTTCGCGGATGAGGGCCTCGACTCCCCGGATCGCGTCGGCGAGGCGTGTCTCCTCGTTACCGGCCTCGTTACCGGCCTCGTTACCGGCCTCGTTACCGGCCTCGTTACCGGCCTCGTTACCGGCCTCGTTACCGGCCTCGTTACCGGCCTCGTTACCGGCCTCGTTACCGGCCTCGTTCCCCGCACCGCGCTCGGCCGCCTGGCGCACGGCGGCTTCCAGGCTTTCCGGTTCCGTACCGAACACCGCCGAGGCGTAACCGGACAGGAAGCGCAGGCGCGAGTCGAGCGCGAACCGCGGATCACCGGTCTCGGCCGCCAGCCCCGCCGTGGCCTCGGCGGTGAGACCGAGGTTGAGGATCGTGTTCATCATGCCGGGCATCGACACGCTGCCGCCCGAGCGGACCGACACCGCCAGTGGCCGGTCGGGCCCGCCGAGGCGCCGTCGCGTGGTGGCTTCGAGACCGGAGACGGCGGCCGCCAGCTCGGCGTCGAGTCCGCCGGGAAGCTCCCCGTCACGCAGGAAGGCACGACACGCCGCGGTGCCGATGACGAACCCGGGGGGCACGGGCACGCCGAGACGCCGCAACACGACAAGGCCGTACCCCTTGCCGCCGAGGACGCTCGCAGTCTCCTCGACCTCGGCAGAAAGCGGGTGAATCCACACCATCGAGGTAGCATATCGACGTGTCGAACCCACCCCATGTGACCAGCGTCGACCTGTTGACGCTCCACGCGCTTCGCTGCATCGGGTTCGCCGGCCTCGCCCGCGTGGCACGGGCGACGGGGCTCCCCGAGCCCGACGTCGAATCCGAACTGATCGATCTCGCGGTGGCCGGCCTCGTCACGCATGCTTCGGGTGACTTCGGCGGGTGGGGGCTCACCGAGGCCGGTCTCGCCGCGGACGCCGAGCGGATCTCCGCCGAGCTGGACGCGGCGGGCACCCGGGCGACGGTGGCCAAGGCGTACGACGGCTTTCTCGTGCTCAACCCGGAGCTGCTCGATCTCTGCACGGCGTGGCAGATGCGATCCGTCGACGGTGTCGCGGTACCGAACGACCACACCGACCCCGCCTACGACTCACGGCTCCTGGAGCGGTTCGCGGACCTCGACCGGCGTGTCGACGGCGCCTGCGCGGACCTGTTCGCGGAGATGCTCCGGTTCCAGCGGTATCGGACCCGGCTCACCACCGCGCTCACGCGCGCCAGGTCCGGCGCGCTGGACTACGTGTCGGACGACCTCGAGTCCTATCACAGCGTGTGGTTCCAGCTTCACGAGGACCTGCTCGTCACCCTGGGCATCCCGCGGCACTGAACCGTCCCGGCCCGTCCAGAGGTCTCCTTCCCGGTCAGGTCCCGGCGGCCCTGTTTCAGTACCGACGGTCCCGGCCAGATCCCGGCGGTCCCGGCCAGGTCCCGGCACCGGTCTCCGGTCGGGTCCCGGCGGTCGTCCTCGAACCGTCCGACGGTGAGAACCCACCCTGTCCGACGGCGAGAACCCCGCCGCGTCCGGTTGGGCGCGGCGGGGTTCTCGGGGCTTACTCGATCCTGGGGCTTACTTGATCCCGTAGGCCCTGATGACGGTCTCGGTGAAGGCGTTGCCACCGGTGTCGGCGGCCTTGACGCGCAGCGAGGCGAACTTGCCGCGCGCGCCGGCCGGGTGCCAGGTCTCGGCGGCCCAGGTGCCCTTGCCGGTCGGATGCACCAGCGTGGGCCACCAGGTGCGGCCGTCGTCGTAGGAGATCTCCGCGGAGAGCGTGCTCACCTTCAGGTCGGGTGAACCCTCCTGGCGCTGGACCCGCAGCGGGATGCGCATGTGGCCCGTACCGGCATAGTTTCGGTCGTCCAGCTCCGGGCTCATCCTGACGACCATCAGCGGCAGCACCTGCCGCCGGCCCGGCTCGGGGGTCTTGGACCTGAACCGCCACTCGGCACTGACCCGCGTGGAGAACTTGGTCATGACCGGATCGCGGTCGGCGGTCTTGGTGAGACGGTACTCGCTCTCCTTCCCGTCGGCGGGCACCTCGATGTTGCCGGGCAGGTAGGTGTCGGTGAAGATCTCCTTGCCGTCGCGATAGAGCTTGGCCTGCGGGGCGGTGTACTCGCCGTAGGAGTTGCGTTCGGGCACGCTGTCCTCGAACAGCCCGCCGGCGAACTGCAGCATGTTCTCCTCGCGCCAGGAGTAGTCACCGCCGGGCATGAGCCCGGCCGCGAAGACGCCGGCGTTCCAGCGGTCGGAGGTCTTCTGGCCGGCGCGGTAGACGGTGGTCTCGCCGAAGAAGAACTGGTCGATGTTCTCCCAGACGTCCAGCGCCTTGTACTGGATGAAGGAGGGGTACCAGCCGGTGTCGCCGGGCGTGTAGTACTCGGTCCGCTGGAACGGGAGCGGGAAGTGGGACAGGCTGCCGTACGGCATCCAGGCCAGCTCCGTCCCGTACAGCACGGGCAGGGCGAAGTGCTCGCCGAACTTGGCGTCCTGCTGGGTGGCGTACGTGGAGGTGACCTTGGCGAGGTCGCGGCCGCGCGGGCGGTAGCCAGGGTCGGCGGGGATGCGCGGCTCGGCCTTCATCAGGTGGTAGAAGTACGGGCTGTTGTTGTAGGTGCCGTCACCCTTCGGCTTGGCCCACTGCGTCCAGCGGTAGTAGGCGAACTTCTTGCTCGCCGTGCGGGTCGTGGGGATGGCCTTGATGCCCTCGATGCGGTCCGCGCCCCACATGTCGGCCAGCTCGACGTCCACGCCCATGGGCTGGACACCGTCGGCGAGCTGGAGCATGCCGAGCATGCCGATGGCCAGTCGCGCGGTCGGCTCCTCGGTGCGCACGTCCACCGGCTTGGCCTTGCGGGCGTCGGCGGTGACGGTGCGGTCGGCATCGAGGGTGAACTCCGGCTCCGCGGACATCACCATGGTGCCGTCGTGGTCGAGCATGAGGGAGACGATCGTGTAACGGCGTCCCTTCTGCAGCCTGAGGTCCAGCGTGCCACCGGAGATGTCGTAGTTGACCTGCTCCTTGGTGTCGAGGTCGATCACTCCGGCGAAGGAGTTCTGCACGGGCTGCCCGTCCGAGCCGGTGAAGGCCAGCTTGAGGCCGCGCTTCTCCGGCTCGACCCGCATGCCGATGCCGGTACGCACGGAGACCTCGCCGCCGGTGGCGATGACCGTGCCGCTGTACATGCCGATCGCGCCAGGTTCGGCGGTCACCTCGACCTGCGCGGTGCCGTGCGCGGGCACCTCCACCGTGGTGGCGCCGAGCTTGAACGGCGTCACCGTCTCACCGCGACCGTCCTTGGCCTTCACGCTCAGGTCCAGTCGTACGGCGGCGTCGCCGTCGTTGCGGTAGGTGAGCGTGCTCTTCTTGGGCCCGGAGCTGGGCAGCTCGACTTCTCCCAGGCTCAGCGAGGCGGGCTCGGCCGTGACCCGCTGGTCGACGGCGCGGGCGACGTCCACGCGGCCGGAGCCCTGGACGTAGGCGCCGAGCTCCTCGCCGGGCGCGGTGGAGGCCATCAGCGCCGCCTTGATCTGGCCGGCCTTCCAGTCGGGGTGCAGTCCGGCGACGATCGCCGCCGCTCCCGCCACGTGCGGGGTGGCCATGGACGTGCCGCTCATCTCCGTGTGGAGGTCGTCCACCGGGAAGCCGCCCGAGGTGCCCGCGGCCCTGGCCGCGACGATGCCCACGCCGGGCGCGATCAGGTCGGGCTTGACCGCGGCGTCGCCGACGCGCGGGCCGGTGCTGCTGAACTGGGCGACCGTGTCGGCGTCGCGGTAGGAGGCGCCGACCGACAGCGCGTGGTCGGCGCTGCTCGGCGAGCCGAGCGCCTGGGGGCCGTCGTTGCCCGACGCGATGACGAACAGCGTGCCGTACTGCTCCGACAGGGTGTTGACGGCCTGCTCCAGCGGGTCGACACCGGGGATGTCGGGGCCGCCGAGGCTGAGGTTGGCGATGCGGGCGCCGCTCTCCGCCGCCCAGGTCATGGCCTCGATGATGCCCGAGTCCGGGCAGTATCCGCTCTGCTCGCAGACCTTGCCGATCAGCAGCTTCGCGCCGGGGGCGACGCCCTTGTGCTTGCCGCCGGAGGCGGCGCCGGATCCGGCGATCGTGGCGGCGACGTGGGTGCCGTGGCCGTTGAGGTCGCGGACGTCGGGCTCGGCGGTGAAGTTCTGCGTCTTGGTGACCAGGCCCCGCAGGTCGGGGTGATCGGGGTCGTAGCCGCTGTCGAGCACCGCGACGGTGACGTCCTTGCCGGTGTGGCCGGCCTCCCAGGCCTTGGGCGCGCCGATGTGCGGGACGCTGACGTCGAGGGAGAGCTTGGCCTTGCCGTCCAGCCAGATCTTCTCGGGCGCGGACGCCGTTCTGGCCTGCCCGGACAGGGACTTCCAGAGCGTGCCGGCGGCGGCGCGGGGCTCGCTCCTGGCGATGCCGTTGATCGCGGGCAGCGGACGCCCGCCGGCGGCGCGCAGCGTGGCGGCGTCGGTCTGGCCGGAGTACGTCACGATCAGCGGGAGCGCCGGGCTGGCGGCGTCGTCGTAGCCGAGTTCGGCGAGCCGGGTGACGTTGAACAGCCGGGGGTCCAGCCTGCCTTCGGCCAGCAGGGGCATCGCGTCCGCGGGGACGATGCTGAGCCCTTCCTTAGCCCGGCGGTGGACGAACTTGATCTTCTCCCTGCCGGGGCCCGGCTCGACGTCGAGCTGGGTCTGCTTGCCGGGGAGCACGCGGAGCGTGACCTTGTCCCCGGTGATGAGAGTGATCGTCTTGGGCGGTCCTGCCTTCGCGGCGGCCTGCCCGGCCTGGGGGGAGGCCGAGGTCTTGGGGGTGGGGGCGGGGGTGGGGGACGCCTGGACCGGCGCGGCGGCCGCTATCAGGGCCGTTACCACACTGCCGATAAGGACGGTTCTCTGAAGCACATCCCGATTTCTAACGGTATGCGAATTTTGGTGACAAGGTGGTTCATGTGGCCTATTGCGGCAACTGCCGAAAGTGGCCAAGCTCGTAGGCATGCTTGATGACGGTCCGGCACTGGCGGTCGTGGGGATCAGCGCGTTCGACGAGCGGATCTACCGTGAGGTGCTGGCCTGCCCCGGCATCACGGTGCAGGAGCTCGTCATGAGGAGCGGGGAGAGCTCGGGGCGCATCCAGACGTCGCTGACCAGGCTCCGCACCAAGGGCCTGGTCAGCCGCCTGTGGGGACGGTCGCCCCGCTGGACGGCGACGAACCCGGGAACCGCCATCCGCTCGCTGGTACGCGGCATGCAGAGCAACCTGGACCGGCTCACCGACACGGCCGACCAGCTGGAGGAGACCTTCCGCACCGTCGGCCAGGACCTGGAGGAGGGCGGCCAGTTCGAGGTCCTGGCGGGGCCCGAGGACCAGGCCAGGTCGTACGTCCGGCTGCAGCAGGAGGCCAAGGAGGAGGTGCTGACCTTCGACCGGCCTCCGTACGTGCTGGACTATCACAACCCGGTGCAGACCGGCCTGCTCCGCAAGGGCGTCCGCTACCGGACCATCTACGTGCCCGAGGCGTTCGACCACGCGGGGGCGCTCGACGAGGTGGGCAGCCTGGTCAAGGCGGGCGAGGAGGCACGGGTCCTGCCCGAGCTGCCGTTCAAGATGGCGATCGTCGACCGGTGGCAGGCGGTCGTGCCGCTGCACATGGACCTGCCGCTGACGCGCGGCGTGCTGATCAGGGGGACCACCATGGTGGTGGCCCTGGTCGAGCTGTTCGAACGCCTGTGGCAGGAGGCGCTTCCGATCTACCCGCAGTCCGCGCCCCGTGACGGCGCGCCGGAGCCGGCCGGCGAGCCCTGCCAGGACGAGGAGAAGGAGGGGGCGAAACTCGACGCGGAGGATCGCCGGCTCCTGGCGCTGCTCTCGGCCGGGCTCAAGGACGACGCCATCGCCCGCCAGCTCGGCACCAGCCCGCGCAGCCTCCGCCGCCGCCTGCGCCACCTCCTGGACGAGCTGAACGCCGAGACCCGCTTCCAGGCCGGCGCCCAGGCCAGCCGCCGCGGCCTCGTGTGACCCCTCGACCGGCGGGATGCCCGCGCGTACGGGTCCGCGCACCCAGATTCGGCCGGGCCGACCCGGTCGCCGGACACCCTCCGAACAAGCAAGCGTGCGATTGGTGATCAAGGCGTACGCGATCTCTCAATAAAACACGAGTCGGCCTCATAGAAATCTTGACGCCATTGGCGCAACATGTTGTGATCTAGGCAGTCGTTGTTCCATGGTCATTTAGTAGGAAATGGGGCAGTTGTGAGGGTTCTCCGGCGTGCGGCCGCGATGGTCGCGCTCCTGGTGGGCGCGGTCGGCGTCCAGGTCATCCAGGGCGGAGCGGCGCAGGCGGCCCTGCCCACCGCCGCCGTCGCACTCGGCGACAGTTTCGTCAGCGGGGAGGGCGCGGGAGACTACCAACCCGTCGTCGACACCTCCGGGACGGCACAGGGCTTCCCCGGCTGGTCGGCGGCGAACAGCAACGCCTACTTCTGCCACCGGTCGGCGAACGCCTCGTTCTTCAAGGCGTCGTTCCCCGGCATCCAGGACCGCTTCAACCTCGCGTGTTCCGGCGGCCAGCCCGCCGACATCGCCAACGCCTCCAGTGCCCGCCCCAAGGGCCGCTCCGTCGCCTCGCAGCTCGACCAGCTGCGCGCCGTCGCCCAGACCCACGACATCGACGTCGTCCTCATCGGCCTCGGCTCCAACAACAGCCAGTTCACCTTCGGCGACGTGGCCACGCTGTGCGCCAACCGCTTCATCGCCGACGCCTGGACCGGCTGGTGGGAGTTCTGGGCCTACCTGGGCGGCGACGTGCCGCAAGAGCCCTGCACCGTCTCGGACCTGGCCTCCGACGCCGAGGTGGCCGCCGCCACCACCGAGACCACCGCCGCCCTGCGCCAGATCCTCGACACCCTCGCCCAGGTCGACGCCGACGGCGTCCACCAGGTGGTCCTGCAGAACTACACCAACCCGCTGCCGCTCGACGTCGCCCCGCAGTACCGGGACGAGGACAACCGCACCGACACCCGCGACAAGTTCCGCGACCTCGGCGCCGAGCGGTACGCCGCCGGCTGCCCGATCCATCGCGCGAGCCTCGCCCCCGGGCACGTGTTCTCCCAGAACCTCGGCAACCTCGTCAGGAACGCCTACAACACGCTGGCGGCCGAGCGTCCGGCGGCCAACCTGCGCGTCCTGGACGTCCAGAAGGCCTTCGACGGGGCCCGGCTCTGCGAGAACCCCGGCAGCCCGGAGAACGCGCTCGCCACACCGATCCGGATACAGGAGTCGCCGAACGGCAACTTCGTCACCAGCCTGTCCGGCTGGGACAAGATCCGTGTCCAGAAGGCGGCGAACACCTGCGGCACCTACTTCCAGACCTGTCAGGAAGCGTGGCACCCCAACGCCGCGGGCCACGCCGTCCTCGGCCAGTGCCTGACCGGCGCCCTCGCCGCCGCACCCCGCACGGTCGTCACGTGCGCCCGCAACTCGAACGGCTCGCTGACCATCTCCTGACGTCTCCTCTCGACACACGACGGCGCGTGCCCTGCCTCCGGGGCACGCGCCGCCCCGCGTACCGCGACGACCGGCTCGGCCGCTGCTCCCCATAGTGTGATCCCGTGACCAGGAACTTCGCGATCTTCCAGGCTTCCGTCGACCATGGGGATGTGCTGGGCGAGATCCACGCGGAGTCCTGGAAGGCGGCCTACGCGGGCTTCTTCGCACCGCAGTTCTGCGCCGAGGCGGTGAGACACCGGCGCGGGAAGTGGCACGACGTGCTCGCCAAGGGGCAGGACACCGTCCTGCTCGCCGCGCTGGACGGGCGTCCGCTGAACTTCTCCTACTTCGGTTCCTCCCCGACGCGGCCGGGAGCCGCCGAGATCTTCGGCTTCTACGGCCACCCGGACGGCTGGGGCACCGGCAGCGCGGGCGCCCTGATGACCGCGACCCTGCGCAGGCTGCGCGAGACCGGCTTCAGCCGGGTGCACCTGTGGACGCTGCGCGATACGTCCCAGTCACGCCGTTTCTACGCCAAGAGCGGCTTCACCGAGTCGGGCGCGGTCCGCGGACACGACTTCGGTGACGGCAACCTGATCGACCAGGTCGAGTACGAGGTCGCCTTGACCGCGAGAACGCAGGAATGACCCCGCGGTAACGAACCCGTTCTCCGCCGAGTCCGTCTCGGCATGCCGGCCCGTCACGACATCTCGATGACCGGCCGGCCGTACTCGCCGCCTACGCGGTGCGGATGCCGGAGGCCGAACTGGGCTGGCTCCCCACCGCCTGGATCTCCACCACCACCGACCCGCAACCCACCGGCACCCTCACCACCGCCCGGGACACCTGGTTCGGTGTCCCGGCGCACTTCTCGCACGGCACGGCCGAGCAGACGAAGTCCGGCCCCACCGTCACGTAGGGACGCAAGCACGAACCCCCGGTCGACCAGGGCCACCGGCGGCATCCCGATCCTCGGTGAGCCGATGCCGAGCGACGAGGCGCCTGACCGTCGATCGCCTCCGACCCCGTACGGAAATCAGCCGACCTCAGGCAATCATGAGACCGATCTCATGGCATAGCCTGCGAAGGCGGGCAAGTCCGACCGGAAAAGGGAGCGGCGCATGAATATGGGGATGACGGGCTGGCTCGCGCTGGCGGCCTTCTGGCTGATCGTCGGCCTGATCCTGTTCTTCATCATCTATGGAGCCGTGAGGCTGGCTCTCAAGCATGACCGTCGAAGCCGAGGGCGCTGAAACGACGAAGAGCGGCACGGATCGATCAAGAGGGAATGGACCAGGGCTCGACCGGCATGAGGGTGAGCACACGGTGAGCGAGTTCCGAGTTCCCTGAATTCCCACCACCCGGGATGGGAAGGCGAGGCTTCCTCGGCCCACGCCAGAGGACCTTGCTCGAAACGGGGTCGAACGGGGCTGGATCGCAACTGAACCGCGATCAGAGAGCATTGAGGGTGAGGGTCGTGTGACCTCACCTGGCGTGCGGTGGCGGCCGGTCGCCGGGAGTGACCACCGTCGGCGGAACCCCGGTGAGCGAAGTCATTCGTCGATGGGCTGCGGGCCGGCCGCCTTGTACAGGCGCCGGACGCTCTCCCGCAGTGCTCCGCCGGCCTGCGCGGAGGTCATCCGGCCGGCGGCCACCTCGTCCCCGGCCGCATGTCCCAGGGCCATCGTGGCCGCCAGCAGCCAGGTCGGCGAGAGAGCGGGGTCGAACTCCCCGGTGTCCTGGCCGCGCCGGATCAGTCTCTGCAGCCGGTCGATGATCGGAACGTGCCTCTCGTAGGACTTCCGCGGGTCGGTCGTCGCCACCGACGGGTGCAGCAGTAACGGATATCGCTCCAAGAGGTGCCAACTGGTGTCCAGCCATCGCAGGAGGGCCGCGGTCGCCGGTCCGGCGTCGATGTCGGCGGCGTCGATCGCGGCGATCGCGTCATCCGTGATCTGGTCGACCACCGCGCTCAGCAGCGCTTGCCGCGAGGGGTAGTGGGCGTAGACCGTTTGGCGGGCCACCCCCGCTGCGGCCGCGATCTCTTCCACGCTCGCGTCGGGCCGCTGTCCCAGCACCCTTACCGCCGCCCCGAGCACGGCGACGGCGCTGCGGTCGGCGTCGGAACGGCGACGACGCCTGGGCCTGTCGCTGCTTATCTCAGACACGATTGTCAAGGATAACTTATGGCGGTAGCTTGGACATAGCTGTCAGAGATAAGCGAGGGGCGCGCTCGCATCGCGCCGACCACACTTCCGGAGGTACGCATGGCCGGCACGCACATGACGCCCGCGACTGATCTGGCCGGATACCTGACCCGCTACCCCCACGAGATCACCTTCGGCGACGAGGAGCCGGAAACGGTCATGGACCGGTATCACACATCCGACTACGAGCTCGTCAACGACGGGATTCTCCTTGACCGGAGGCGACTGCTCGACCACATCCGCCCCGCCCGCAAGCGGGCGGCCGCCGTCCAGGTGGAGGTGGACGAGGCGATCGTCGATGGCGACCGGGTCGCCGCGCGTTACCGGCTGATCGCGTCAATGCGCAAGGGGAACGTCATCACCACCGAGATCTACATGTTCGGCCGACTCGCCGATGACGGACGGCTGCGCCGAGTCACCCAGCTGACCCGCACGAGCCCGGCCACGGATGACCACGCCGTTCGGGGGTGACCTGCATGAGCGAGCCACAGCCGAGAGGACGACCCGGAAGCGCGAGTCGCCCTGGGACGACGGCGACGGGAAGATCCGGCCCCAGCCGTCCACGAACCCGGCTCATGCTCTTGACGGTCATCCCGGAGCCGGAGTGTCCCCGCCGGAGGCCGCATCGCTATGTGAAAGATCAGGCCGTCGATAAGGAGCGCTGCGAAACGGCAACGCCTCGCGGCGAGAGTTCGTGTCGCCGGATATCGGGGGGCGGTCCTCATGCCGGTCAGCGTGCCGGATGACCTTGACGTATGAGACCAGAGCGACGGGAGATCACGAAGAGCGGCGCGGCACCGGGGTCGTCGGGTACGGCGGGCGCGCGGTACGGCCGGGCCCGGGGCGGCGGCGGGATCGGCGCCCACGCCACCGCCCAGGCGTGCGGCAGAGGCATGCGCCGAATCAACTCGGCACGCCGTCGACGCTGTTGCTGTGACGGGCGGCAGAACCGCCGGGACAGAGAACACCTCTCACGGATGCGGTCAACCTCGGACGGCACCTGATCGCGGTCTCAGCCGGGGCCGGCCGCGGCACCAGGAGTGGTCGAGCCGTCGCCGACTCGATCCAGCCACTCCGACAGCAGGGCGCGCTCGGCGCCGGTGAGCATCGTCAACTTCGGGGTGACGGTCCGGAACGCGACAGCGGCCGCAGTCGCGCTGTCCGTGGGAAGCATCGGCGCGTCGGTGAGAATCGATCGCGTCACCGCCTCGTACATCGCGTCGGCAAGGTCGAGGTCCCGGTGTTCCGGTGGGGTGGCGAGCAGGGTGAGCACGACGCCGGTGCCTGCGGCGTGGATGAGTTCGACGGCGCGCCTTTCCGGGACCCGAAGCCGACCTGTCGCCGCGACGCGCCGCACCCGGCCGCGCAGAATTTCCAGCCCGGCGGCCGCCGCCGGTGAACGAGCCCCGCGTCCGGGGTCGGTGAGGAGACCGAACAACGCCGCGTTGGCGAGACCGAAGCCGATATGCGTGTCCCACCCCGCCCGCAGGTCCGCAACCGGGTCGCCGCTTTCCTTGGCGAAGGACTTCTCCGCGACGTAGGTGGCGAAGACGTGTTCGGCAACGGCGTCGAGCAGCGCGTCCTTGTCCTCGAAGAATCTGTAGATGGTCGGCGCCTGCATACCGGCCGCCTGCGCGACCGCACGGGTGGTGACCGCGCTCGCGCCCTGCTCACGCAGGAGCCGCGCCGCGCACTCCATGATATTCGCCCGCGTCTTGTGCCTGCCGGCGCCATCCGGCCTAGCCTCCACCATACATCCGATGGTAACGCATTCTTGTTATCGCTGTTGCTAACACTGATAGCATAAATATCATTACATCGTTAGCAGGAGAGGGTGAATCATGATCATCGTTACCGGCGGTACCGGCCGGCTCGGCTCCCAGATCGTTGATCGGCTGCTCGACCGGGTCTCGGCGGACCGGGTCGGCGTGAGCGTCCGCGACAGCGACCGCGCCGGCGACCTGGCCGCACGCGGGGTACGCGTGCGACGCGGCGACTTCACCGACCCCGGCTCCCTCGCCGACGCGTTCGAGGGCGCGACGCAGGTGCTCATCGTCTCGACCAACCAGACGGGCGAGGCAGCGGTCGCCCAGCACACCGCGGCGATCGACGCCGCCCGCGACGCCGGCGCCAAGCGCATCCTCTACACCAGCCACCAGGGCGCCGCCGAGAATTCGGTCTTCGCGCCGATGCCCGACCACGCCCTCACCGAGTGCTACCTGTCGAAGACGGGCACACCGTTCACAGCCCTGAGGAACGGGTTCTACGCCGACACCGTCCGGCACCTACTCGGCCGGGCGCTCGAAACCGGCGAACTCGTCGCACCGGCCGACGGACCCGTCTCCTGGACCGCGCACGCCGACCTCGCCGAGGCGGCCGCGATCATCCTCGCCGACGAGGGCCGGTTCGACGGTCCGACCCCGCCACTGACCGCACCGGACGCGCTCGACCTCGCGGACATCGCGGGCATCGTCACCGAACTCACTGGGCGCACCATCCGCCGCGTCGTCGCCGACGACGCGGCGTGGACGGCCACGATGATCGGCCACGGTGTGCCCGCGGACCAGGCGAACATGCTGCTCGGCATGTTCCACGCCACGCGCCGTGGGGAGTTCTCCACCACCGGACCGGAGCTCGAGAACCTCCTCCGGCGCCCGGCCACGCCGGTCCGTTCGATATTGGAGGAACTCACCGCCCAGCCGTGAACTCTCCTCCGCGATGTGGCCGCCCCGCGAGGCTGCCACATCGCGCTCATCCCGGTATGAGCGAACGTGGCGGCTCCCTCCTGGACCTACGATCATGGACGACAAGGAGCCCGGTGCGGGACCGCGGAAAGCGGCGTGACTCCTGATCCAGGCATTCGCGGACATGGACCTGGAGGAGACCGCGGTGGCGCGGCGGGACAACCGTGAGGGTCGGGCCGATCACCCGGAAGCCGATCACCCGGAATCGGTGCTCCCCTGAATGGGGCGGGACTCGACCGGCCGGAGCCCCACGACCTGCGCCATGCCCGCGCCTCGTTCCCGCTCACCTCCGGTGCCTCGCCTCAGGTCGTGACGGAGGCGCCGGGTCACAGCCGGATCGAGCTGACCATGAACACGTACACGCATGTGCTCCAGGACATCAAAGGGGACCTACCAAGACTTGAATCAGTCAATATCTTAAATTGTTCATGTTCATGGGGGTATGTTGGAGTCATGACCGCATCCCAGCCCCCGACCACCGCCGAGGAGCTGCGAGGTGCCGGCCTACGGGTGACGGCGGCCCGTGTCGCGCTGCTCGAAACCGTCCGAAACGGTGACCATCTCGATGTCGAGGCGCTCACCTCGGGAGTGCGTGACCGTATCGGCCAGGTCTCCCTGCAAGCCGTGTACGAAGGCCTCCACGCGCTCACCACCGCGGGGCTCGTCCGCCGTATAGAACCGCCGGGCAGTCCCGCCCTGTTCGAGGGGCGGGTCGGCGACAATCACCACCACATCGTGTGCCGATCGTGCGGTGTCGTCGCCGACGTCGACTGTGCGATCGGTGAGGCGCCCTGCCTGACCGCGTCCAACGATCACGGCTTCGTGATCGACGAGGCCGAGATCATTTACTGGGGCGTGTGCCTCAACTGTTCCACCGCCAGCTGATCCGGAAGGATTTCCATGACCGAGAACCACGACGCGATCGTCAACGACACGAAGAGCGGGGGTGAAGCAGGCGGCTGTCCGATCGCGCACGACTCCGTGACCGCGCGTGGCAGCGAGAGCGAGAACCCGGCCATCGACTCGCCGACTCCGAAGACCGGCGGCCGTCCGCACACGAACCGGGACTGGTGGCCCAACCAGCTCGACCTCTCGCCATTGCGCGCGCACTCCTCCAGGAGCAACCCGCTGGCAGGGGACTTCAGCTACGCCAAGGAGCTCGAGCAGCTCGACGTCGAGGCCCTCAAGCAGGACATCACCGAGGTGCTCACCACCTCGCAGGACTGGTGGCCGGCCGACTTCGGCCACTACGGCGGCCTGATGATCCGGATGAGCTGGCACGCCGCGGGCACCTACCGCATCCACGACGGTCGCGGCGGGGCCGGCGACGGCTCCCAGCGTTTCGCCCCGCTCAACAGCTGGCCCGACAACGCCAACCTCGACAAGGCCCGCCGGCTGCTGTGGCCGGTCAAGCAGAAGTACGGCCAGAAGATCTCGTGGGCCGACCTGCTCGTGCTCGCCGGCAACGTCGCCCTGGAGTCCATGGGGTTCAAGACCTTCGGCTTCGGTTTCGGCCGCGAGGACATCTGGGAGCCGGAGGAGATCTTCTGGGGTCCCGAGGACGCCTGGCTCGGCGACACGCGCTACGTCACCGAAAACGAGATGTCACCGAACGTCGGCGCGACCGAGATGGGTCTCATCTACGTCAACCCGGAGGGTCCCCGCGGCAACGCGGACCCGGCCGCGGCGGCGCACTTCATCCGCGAGACCTTCGGGCGAATGGCGATGAACGACGAGGAGACCGTCGCTCTCATCGCCGGCGGCCACACGTTCGGCAAGACCCACGGCGCCGGGATCGCGGACGACCACGTGGGGCCGGAGCCCGAGGGCGCGCCGCTGGAGTCGCAGGGGCTGGGCTGGCTGAGCACCTACGGCAGCGGCAAGGGCAAGGACACGATCACCAGCGGTCTCGAGGTGACGTGGACCGACGTGCCGACACAGTGGAGCAACCGTTTCTTCGAGATTCTCTTCGGCTACGAGTGGGAGCTCACCACGAGCCCCGGTGGCGCGAAGCAGTGGGTCGCGAAGGACGCCGAGGCGATCATCCCAGACGCCCACGACCCGTCGAAGAAGCACAGGCCGACGATGCTCACGACCGACCTGTCGCTGCGCGTCGACCCGGCGTACGAGAAGATCTCCCGCCGCTTCCTGGAGCACCCCGACGAGTTCGCGCTGGCCTTCGCCAAGGCCTGGTACAAGCTGCTGCACCGCGACATGGGTCCGGTCAGTCGCTTCCTCGGACCGTGGGTCGCCGAGCCCCAGCTGTGGCAGGACCCGGTGCCGGCCGTCGACCACGAACTGGTGGGTGACGGCGACATCGCCTCCCTGAAGGCCAAGGTCCTGGAGTCCGGCCTCACGACCGCCCAGCTGGTCTCCACCGCCTGGGCCTCCGCCGCGAGTTTCCGGTCCACCGACAAGCGCGGCGGCGCCAACGGCGCCAGGCTCCGTCTGGAGCCGCAGCGGAGCTGGGAGGTCAACCAGCCCGAGCAGCTCGCGACGGTCCTGGACACCCTCGAGGGCATCCAGCGTGAGTTCAACGAGGCCGGCGGCGCGAAGATCTCGCTTGCCGACCTGATCGTGCTGGCCGGCTCGGCCGCCGTCGAGAAGGCGGCGCGCGAGGCCGGCGTGACGGTGACGGTACCGTTCCGCCCGGGCCGCACCGACGCCACCCAGGAGCAGACCGACGTCGAGTCCTTCCGGGTCCTCGAGCCCCGCGCCGACGGGTTCCGCAACTACCTGTCCTCCGGCGAGAAGACCCCGCCGGAGGTGCTGCTCGTCGACCGTGCCTACATGCTCAACCTGACCCCGCCCCAGATGACCGTCCTCATCGGCGGCCTGCGCTCTCTCGGAGCCAACGTCGGCGGTACCCGGCACGGCGTCCTCACCGACCGGCCCGGCGTGCTCACCAACGACTTCTTCGCCAACCTGCTCTCCCCGGGCACCCGGTGGAAGGCATCGGAGTCCGAGGAGCACGTGTACGAGATCCGCGACGTGAACACCGATGAGGTGAAGTGGACCGCCACCGCGGTCGACCTCGTCTTCGGCTCCAACTCCCAGCTGCGAGCCCTCGCGGAGGTCTACGCCAGCCAGGACGCCTCCGACAGGTTCGTGACCGACTTCGTCGCGGCCTGGACGAAGGTCATGGAACTCGACCGGTTCGACCTCGCCTGATCCGCTCCCACCTGACGAGCCCGGTCGAGCCACCACGGTCGACCGGGCTCGTCCGCTGTCGGACCCGGCCAGACCACGCGCGGGTCACGGGAGACGCGCGGCGAGCCGGTCCATGTGCATCCGGTCGTTCAGCGTGCAAGGGTTGATTCCCAGGTCCCGAGCGACCTGCGCGACCTGCGCGACCTGCGCGACCTGCGCGACCTGCGCGACCTGCGCGACCTGCGCGACCTGCGCGACGAGCTTGCCGGTCTCCTTGACGATGCGCACCGCGCCCGCCCGAAACTCCGGATCAAACCGGCGCCCCTTGCTTGCCACGACCCGGCCTTCTCTCAGGTTCGGTCTCCACGCCATGAGGGGAAGCCCACGCGGCCGGTCCTTCCGGAACGGGGTTGAACGGGGCTGGATTGCAACCAGAACTGCAACTAGGAACCGGTGAGCGCGAGGCGATTCCCTGTCAGGTGGTACGTCCGGTTTGTCGGCACGCGACCGGCTAACGTGATCGCTGTCGAGCGGCGCAACGGGGGGCCGGCTGATCACAGGGGCGGAGGATGTCTCGTGCGAAGGACGATCGTGTGCCTGTCCCTGGTGCTGCTCCTGTCCTCCTGTAGCTGGTTCTATCGCGTCTCGCCCGGAGAGTTCGAGGATCGCGCCCGGGAGGTGGTGGCGCGCTGGCAGGGATCGGCCGCCGACCGAGCCTGGCGTGAGGGGTTCGTCTCGTTGGAAGTGATGAATCCGCAGGGATGGGCCCGGGTGGGCCCCATTCCGGCCTGGGTGAACAGAAGCGCGCACAA